>NZ_JNIE01000002.1:300000-469022 GCF_000702425.1 Thermocrinis jamiesonii | reverse complement strand
TCAAAGTGTAGTCTCTCTACTTTTCTTAACATTTGCGTTTTAAAAAACAAAGGTTTGGAGACTTTCTCTCCTTCTACCAATACTGCAGTTCCAAGTCTTTTTTCTGAAGGTGAAAGGTCTAAGGCTAACACTCTCTCTACGTTTTCAGGTTCTTTTACTTCAAAACTTAAAGGAATAACAAGCCTGTAGATGCTGTATCCACTTTTTAGTAAAACCTTTTTTATCAACACCGCTTTAACTTCCTTAGCTTTCGTTAAAGCTCTTCTAAGTCTTTCTGGAATAAGCTTTTTAACACTTATCCAATCCCAACCTTTTTGTGTAGGAACCTTTATGCTGAACTCTAAAAAGTTTCCTGAAATTTTTAACCTTCTAAACTGTCCTTTTTCAAGGTTGTCATCTGCAGAAGTAATAACTATCTGACCGTCAAACTCTGGATGGGGAAAGTTAAAATAGCAATTAACTTCTTTTCCTTTTTTTCTAAGGTTTTCTATCTGTCTTTGGACATTCAAAACAAAGTTTTTGTTATAGCCCTTGACTTCTTCTCCCTTTAACAACTTTTCAAACACTTCTTTTCTTTCTATCTGACTTCTGATGATTTGTCCTGTTAGCTCAAGGACGTTTCTAAAAACTCTTGAAGGGAGACCTTCAGGAGTAGGGAATTCTTTTTTCAAAATTCCCACAGCAGAGCCCTTTTGGGACAAAAGCTTAAAACCTTGTTCGTTCCAAAGTTTTGGGATGTAGGAATTAACTTGGTTTTTAAAGACGGAGAAAAGCCTGTCAAGGTGTGGATAAATTCTCTGTGGAAGAGTTAGCTCATAGCTAAGAATTTGTTCTTTCATTTTTTAATTCCTATCTTTGTTTATCTTCCATCCAAGAAGTATCAAGCTAAAGATGAGTAAGATTATCCACTCCATCACTTAAACCACCCATACCCCTTAAGCTTTTTACTTCCAACTCCAAAGTTTTTAAGGCCTATCTCAAGCAGTCTCTTTGCGGTTTCCAAAAGTATGCTTTCCTCCTCTTCCCTTAGGGGTTCAAGGGGTGCAACTCCCAAGCTAAATTCAAACTCTATGCCTTCCCTTAGAGCTAAAAAGTGTATGGGAGTAGGGTTCAACCAATCTGCGGGTGCCTTGTTTTGTTGGTAATACTCTCCATAGTGCGGGTTCATAATATCTATCTCAAAGTCCCTTGAAGGGTTAAAGCTAACAGGGTATGCGTCAAAAAATATTATCTGCCCCCTTCTCTTTTTGGAGCCAAAGATCTTTAAGAATGTTCCCACAGGATTTTCTATTTCGTAATCGTCAAAGAGTATTTTAATTTTTTGTGGCACCACATCTATAGCTTTCTCTTCAGACAGGTCTTCCTCCAACTTGGAGAGTTTAACTTCTTCTCTTAGAGATTCCGCTATTGAAAGCATAAATACAAACCTTGCAAGGCCCTTTAGTGTTTCTCCGGGAATGTAGGGAATGCCGTATATGTGGTGAAACAAAAAACCGTTTTCAACAAAAGATGGATAGCCAGCCCCAATAACCAACCTGTAGGCAGTTTTTAGCTTAAAGCTTTCTTTACTGATACCCTCCAGCTTTGATTGCTTTAATACTCCTTTTCCTCTGAGACTCTCCAAAAAACTCTCTATGTAATCTTTCTTTTTTATCTCCTGACCCTTAGAGATCTGTTCTGCATATTTGAAAAGTAAAAGTTTGTTGAAAAGCAATGCGGGATTGTCGGTTTGACTTAATAGTTGTTTAATCTCCTTTACCTTCATCCTTTATCTCCCCTTCTGCTATTCGTTTTAACCAAATAGAAAAGCCCAAAACCCTTTTGGTTATCAACCTGTATTCCTGAACTTCGCAATCGGAAAGGAACTCTATTAGGTCCTTTTTATCCTTTTTTATCCCTTCTTTCCTCAAAAAGCTTTCTATGTGTTCCAAAAGTGTTTTCCAAGCTTGCTCTTTTTTAGCTTTCGCAAAAGCAACCGTGACTAAAAGGCCGTTGTGAGTTATCATAGAAGGTAATTTTCTTGCATAAGATAAGTATTTTGACGCAAAATCTTTGTCTTTTACTTGCATTACACACTCATAAGCCAACTTTGCAACCTCCTGAACCTTACTTTTCATCTTTGCACCTCCAACCTTTGAACCTTAACAAAGCCTTTACCCGTAGTTATGTCTCCACCAAGGTGAAAGGTAGAAGGCGGAGAGTATTCTATATCCTCTAAGAAGGTCAAGCCAAACACAAAAACAGATTCAGCGGGAACGTATTCTTCTGTCCATAGGGCTTTTTCTTTGACGGTGCCCGTATCCAGATCTATCTTTATGTGCGTTTGAACTTCTGTGTAGTTGCTTACAAAGTCTGTAAAGTCCGTATCGCTTACGCACACGAGCCTTTTTATGTTTTCTTCTCCCAAAAAACCCTTTAAAAGTTCAACAAAGCCTTTTAGCTCTTGTGAATCTTCCGCTTCAAAAATAAACTCCTCAAGCAAAAGCTTACCATTTATTAAATTTTTGTGATCCTTTGTATCCAAAACCTTTACCTTACCCTCTTGCACTTCTTTTATCCTTTGGTCAAGTCCTACAAACTCAAAGAACCTGTTTATGGCATAGGGGCATGTAGTTAGGGAAAATATTCCCTTTGCAGATTTTACAGGGAAAAGTAAGATAAAGCCATCGGAAAACAAAACTTTTCCCGCTCCCACCTCTCCTCCTTCTTCCGCTCCCTCTCCCGCAACGCCAAAGATCTTTGCAAGCCTTAGCATACTCTCGTCTTTTAGCTCACCTTTGGTTAGCTTTTCCTCTACCTGCGAAGGCTTTTCTCCAATTGTCATTGCAACTTGGTTTATTTCCCAGTTTCTCAGCGCTCCCTTCAAGCTCGTTCCGGGAATATAGGGAAAGTTGGTATGCACTTCGCGCACCACAGGCAGATCAACATGCCCCAACCCTTGACCTGCGCCTATGTGAAGTGGTGTGATGGTTTTAAGAAGGTAGATCTCTTTTTGCATTTCCACCCTCCTTAAGTTAAGTTTTCAAAGATTTCAAAACCCAGTTCAAAGATTTTCTTGAATTCATCTTCTGAACTGGTAGCACTGCGAACATTAGCTTCAGGGTCAGACCCGTGGACGCAGGTATTCCTAAGATTTCTAAACTTGAGCCACCTTTCATCACCTCTTCTATCCAGAAAGGCTTTTACATATTCCCTATTTTTGTAGTTTTGCTCACCTCCCAAGCCTAAAATCCTTATACCTTTTACCAGTATAGCTTCGTAAAGCAAAGTTATTGCCTTCAAATACTGACCTCTTTCGTAGAAGAACTTGGCTCTGTTTCTCATCCTGTTTTCCAGACGGTCATCCAACAAGCCAGAGATGTATTTTTCTATAACTTTCTGATGGACCGGTTCTAAGTATTCCTTTTGTGCTTTGAGATTTATAAGATTTCTTAACGGTTTTGTGGCAGGCCTGTTTATTTCTACCTCAAAGTAAGTTTTGCGTGCAAAGCTTTCATCAACCCCCGCCAGTTGAAAATATCTTCTAAAGTCCCCTGCGTTTTCAAAAAGGCTCAAGGCTTCATTTAGTTTTACCAACTCTTCCAAATGGCTTAGCCGTTTTACCGGTTTTGAGCCGTCCTCTAAGGTAAATTCCAAAAAGCCGTAGTATATTTCCAACTCAAAACCCTTTAGCTTTTTGATTATCATAAGGTCAAGGAACACCACGTATGGCACAAACCTATAAGCGTGCGTAATATCAAGGATTATCTTTTTATAGTCTCCCAAGCTCAAAACTTTTTGTATAACGCTTTTGGATATATTTTCAAGCTCCGGTGGATTTTCAAGCAATACGTAGTGAATTTCTGCACCCACGCTTTCTTTTACCTTGTCTATCCACTCAGATAACACATCGTCGCTAACTTTTTGCTCTTCTTCCAGCTTTGTTATCCTGTCAAAAAGTTCATCTATCTCCTGATCTTGCGATTGCTTCACATTGATAAGTTCAGACCAGCCAGAGCCTGTAGTTCCCACAAAGAGAAGTTCTAAATTTTCCCCTTTTTGGCGCAGGTGTTCAAAAAGGGCTATACCAAAAAGGTAACTTTCTCTAACTTCCTCTTCGGAAAACCTATACTTTGTCTTCTCATAGGCTCTTTTCCCCTTAGAGCCACCTATAAAGCTTACTAAAAGACTCTTTTCCATCTATGTTACCTCCAAAAGGATTCCACTATTCCAACCTCTCTTGAGCAGATCTTTTGACTCATTACCGTATTTAATAACTTCCTTGCGGGAAGAAATCTGACATAGCCTTTTGCACAATCCACTTTCCAGTGCCCTGAGCCAAAGCACTGTGCCCGGTCTTAGCATGTAAAGGAAAGGTTTTGCAAAGCCCGAAACCCATTCAGGTTCTAAGGAAAAGACCCACTCCACCTTAAACTTTATGTCTCCGTTAATCTTTACCTCCCCCTTTAAATCCGCATAAAGGTGAGTTGTAGAGTAAAACTTGTATAGCCTATCCTTTTCTATGCTGACAGTTTCATTTAGGAAATCTAAAAATCTGTCTTTAACAGGCTTAACCTTGGCATACCTTCTTTCTCCACCCACCGTAGCAAAAAATGGCTTTTGCACATCTTGATCCACCAAAAGCACTATGCGAGAGTTTTCAAACCTCAAATAAATCCTTGAGTAAAGATAACCTTCTTGGGATACTCTTTTGTCATAGTTTAGCTTTACCCCGACCCTTTCTTCCTCTTGGAATAGAGTTTCCTTTTTTGCGCTAAAGCTCTTCCCTTTGGCATAGCTTTCTGCAAAATCGGAAAAACTGCAAAAACCTTCTGCCTGTTCAAGGTTTAAAAGCTCTCCTTTTTCAAAAGGCTCCACAAAAGGACTTTTGAGCTCTTCATTCCACTTTGGAACATAGACCTCTTCTTCCTCTTGCTTTCTTTTCTTTAAACAATCCGCAGGCATTGGGAGAAATAGTTCATTTCTGTGTTTTAAGAAAACTCCCATTATCTTTAGAGCGGTCCCATTACCCAAAGAGAAAAACCTCATTATGGGTGGTGGGAAGGTAGAGTGCTGATAGTGAGACTCCCCTGCGGTAAAGTTTTTAAGACTTCCAAAGGTTAGTGCGTCTTCAGGTGTTAGCTCCAACAACTTCATAACTTTTTTCCCTCCTCTCTTTTGCGACAAAGCGGGCGACATAAAACAGGTTAGCAAAGTTCTTAATGTCAAAGTCCGAAGCTTCTAAAAAGGATCTAAGTCTTTCTAAGTAATTTTCAATAAATGCTTGCTCGTTTTCCCCTTTCAGCTTACTTTTATTCACCCTTTTTTTCAACATTCCCTTAAGAAGGGCCAAAATTACCTGCACGTTCTCGCTTTTATCTTCAAATTTACTCACTATATGTCTTAGGTCATAAGCGGTTCTGTCTCCTATGATGTCTTCCTCAAAGTATGAAATGGTGTCTTTGAGGAGATTCAAAAACTCCCACTTGGCACAAAAGCTAACAGGCGCTCCTCCCCTTGGAATGACGGTTATACAAAAGGCAGACTTTTCTTTTATACTTTTTGCCCTCTTTTCTGCCTTTCTTACTTCCCTTAACAAGTAAGAAAGCTCATCTTTTTGATGCCCTATGACTATTCCTGCGCTGACAGAGGCGTTTTCTCTTACACTTTGTTTGAAGAGAGGATTTAACTTTTCTGCAAAGTCCAAAAATTCCTTTAGGTCTGCCATCGCCAGCACATCATCACCACCAGCATAAACAATTCTCAGACCGAATTTGTCTTTCTTTTCCAAACTTCTTATCTTTTTCGCATACTCGGAAAGTCTTTCGGAAAACTCCCGGTGGAACTTTTCCGTCAGCGGTTCCTGTCTTTTCCTACTTTTTAGTCCAAGCCATTCTCCTATGCTGTCTCCGTCAGAGAGAATAATAGCATAGTAGTTTTTAGAAGGTGGGCTTAAAAGTTGGTGGCTGTATATCCAACGGAGTTTTCCGACAAGGTCGTCAATCAACAACTCCAAGTCTTTATCTTCCTTTTTTATCCTCTCAAGTTCCTTTATTTCAAAAAGCTCTGCGTTGTAGTCCCAAAGGTGCCTTCTGCTTTCCTCAACCCCCACATACTGCTCAAGCAAAGACCTTAGCTCCTCCGCAACTTCCTTATGTTCCTGCTCAAATTTTTTCAGTTTCTCTTTAAACTCCGCATTGGCTATGTCATGGACCGACGGAAAAGTCCGCCTTCCAAGATAGAAAAAGGCAAACCTTTTCACAAGACAGACACCGCATAGCTTTTCCCCTTCCTTAAGGTAATGTCTTATGTCCTTTCGAAGACTTTTTCTGAACTTTTCCCAATCAACTGCCAAATGAGCCCTCTCTCCACAAAGAGTGCAACCGTCAGGATACTTACCACCGTTGTATGTGTAGTGGTCTATCAAAGGCTCATAAGGTTTTTGGGACTTTTTAGTTCCAAGCTTTCTCCCGGTCCAATCATAAGCAACCGCATAATTGTCAAAGTCTTCACTTAGATTTTGTTTTAGTTTTTCTTTCCATCTTTTAGTTTCTTCAGCAGTGGAGCATTCACAGTAGGCTCTAAAGTAGGTTTCAAGGTGAAGTTTAGCCTGTTGTTCTATGACGTCCTTTTCAATATCAGACCTATCTAACACTTCCCTTAGAACTTTCTGATGGACCTCTTTCCAAACTTGATGGAATTTATCCACCACTTCTTTGCAGACGCAATCCTTTGCCAAGAAAACCACTCTGTTTGGATAATTGGCTAATCCCTCTCCTCCTTCCACAAGGATTGGATAGATAACTTCAACCTCTGAATCCTTTATCAAATTCTCAATGATTTTCTCTGTAATTGTAGAAAGCAGTAAGCTTGAATGGTAAAGATCTGAAAGCCTCCGGGAGCTTGATATAAAACCCTGAACGGGTGAGAAGGTGAAGATGTGGAGAATCATCTTGACCTCCTCCCTAAATTTTTTAGCATTCCTTTCAATATTTGTAGATCAGGGTTTTCTAAACTATCTTCGAAGCGAAACTTTGCTCCATCAGGCAATATATTACCTGATAACAGTATCAAAACCCACCTGTACTTTTCTTGATGTTTTACTACCTTTACTATAAGCGGACTGGCTCTCCTTTTTAAAGCTTTCCCTTCTTTTAGAACAGCTTCTACCTTTTTTCCAAAAACGGGCAAACCAAAATTGGCAAGTTTTAATATCTTTATCTTTTCCTCTTTCTTTTCCTCTTGATTTAGAACACCTATAGAGCGTCTATACTGTATATATAGCCCTTCTATCTCTTCTAATGCTTTATGCCAGCTATCGTGAAGAGTGCTTCCTATTTTTATATTCATAGTATCCTGGATATTTGAATACTTTTCACAGGGTTGTAGAACCCCTCCAACAAAGGCTTTAGCTTTTTGAAGATTCTCTTTATACCAATTAAAGAGATCTTCTGCGGGCGTAAAAGATATAGGTAGCCCTTCTGGAGCCTTAACTATAGCCAAATTCCCTCCACCCCTTCTGCTTTTTGAGCCTACACCACCCAAGAAGATCAAGGCCCACAAAGATGCAATGTAATGGTTTAAATATTTCTCTTCACCAATAAGTGTTAAGTTAAATCTTGAACCTGCTCCAATGGATAGTCTCTTTCGTTTGTTGGAAACAAAAAAGAAAAACTCCTCATTTTTTGGTACTACCTCTCCCCAAACTCTAATTGCTACCTTAGATGCATACTTACCATTACCGCCAAAAATCTTTGTTTCCTCTTCCTTTAACTTTTCTATATTGCATTCACTTTTTAGGGCTCTCCACCAAAAGCGCAAAAGACCTACAAAACTGGCAGGCCTTAGCTCGGGCTTTAGGGGGTCCGCACCACCCAAAAAGGCTGGCGTTATAAACTCAAGCTCAAAGGTAAGCTTTTTCATGCCTTCCCTCCCTTAGTTTTCTAAGGAAAGAGATGGACAAAACCGGCTCATAACCACCGCTGTAGTTGTATATCCAACCTTCCTCGTAGTGACCAAAGGCCAAACCCACCATAAAGGCTATAGGCACGGGAGTAGAAAAGAAAAAGTGAAACTCATCAAAGCTCTGTTCTTTTTTTATGTCCTGTATAAGGCTTGCACACTCTTTGGCTACATCCTTCATGTCTTCAACCGATATGTTCCCTGAACTTTCCGATTCAATCAGTAAATAGGACGGATTTTCTAATCTTTGTGAGATATACTCCTTCACTTTGCTTTCCATGTCGTGATGGGCAAAGGAGAACATAACTACCAAGTTTTTACCCCCCTTTTCAAACTTAAATCTAACCTTTTGTAACTGCTTGTTTCTTTCTTTTAGCTGTCTAACATTTTCTACCACTATTGGATAGTAGGAGTTATTTTGGTAGTGATAAAACACAAAGGGCTTTTGACTACCAAAGAGCACGCCTAAGGCAAAGGCAAGGGCAGAAGGACCGTTTATGGCTATGTGCCATTCTTCTTTGCTATGGAGTTTTTTCTCAGTTTCCTTAAACCTTCTCCAGAATTCCCTAAGGACCTCTTCCCAAACTTTTCCTGTAAGCTGTCCGGTTATTATAGGCTTTGTTTCCAAACCTATCAACACCTCAAGCTTTTTAAGGTAATGTTCCGAAATGCCTGTTGCCTTTAAAAAGCTTTTAAACTCTCCTTCCCATCTATCTTGGGTTTTTGTGATGTATATGGGCATTTGATAAATCTCTGCGTCAAGCAGTTCTTTTATTTCATCAACGGTGTTGAAGTGGTAAGGTTCCACAAGCCTTAAACCTAATTCCTTTGCCAACTTTTTCTTTTCTTCAATGCCATCCACAGATTTTATATTCCCCTTTTTATCTACTGCTCCTGTAAAGAGGGCATCCTCTGGTAAGTTTTCCACATAAAGGTTCAAGACTGTGGGAAGTTGAAAGCTTGCTCCTGCAAATTCTCTGTCAAAAAACACCGCAAAACCACTGTTAAGAAACTCTTTTATAGGACTTAGATGTCTTTTTATTTGTTTTAGATTTGTTATAACTTCCTTGAGATTTTTTATGATTATTGCATTCACAAGCTCCCCTTTACCTTCGCTGGAAACCACAGGAAATCTAAAAGTTCTGTGCTCTGCCCTGAAAAATTCCTTTACGCTCTCCTCAGAAACTTTGAAAACCTTTTTAAAGGTCTCCACAGACGGGAATACACCCTTTTCCTTTGAGTATGTGATGAGTTCATATTGATGAGAGTATGGAAGATCCCAAAATTGGTTGTATAGCTCATCCACTTTGTCATCAAACTTTCCACTTTTTAGAAAGATTTGAAAGTGTGGTAATTCAATCTTCCAAAACTTCCACATGTAAGTGTTCCTCCAAATATTCGTGGGATTTCAGCTCCTTAGGAAGGTTCTCAATAATCAGCTTATCCGCTCCTTTTCCTTCGTAGATTACGCTATCAAAGAGTTTTACCTTTATCCTCTTTCCCTCGCACTCTTGAGGCAAGTATATGACAATTTTGTTTTCCTCAGCTATACCAAGCCAATTTTCCCCCTTTAAAGCGTTTGTACTTGCGGCTCGTTGGTATGCTTGTAGTATGTTGTAGTGTTTTTGATATAAGAAGACAGGATAAGAAATTATTATGGCTTTTTGTTCTTCTTCCTCTGCCTGTAGCTCTCTTTGTATATGAGTAGCTAAAATACTTCCCAAAGTCAGTTCGCTATAGCGCTTCCAGACTAATTTTATAAACTCTCTTTTTGGTTTTATAGAAGACCAAGTGGGAGCCCGTTCTACCACCTTTAGGACCTTTTCTATTGTGTCCTGCCTTACTATGTAGATTGGAAAGCTTTCTTCTTCCAAAACCTCTTTTCTTAGATAGACATAGAAAGGTAAGGGAGCAAGTATTTTGCGAGTTTTGTCAAGCCCGCTTATCAGGTGAATCTTCAGTAAGCATGTTGTGAGGTCTGTCCAGATTGTAAGCGGAACAGCATGCACCAGCCCCTCTTCTTCTATATGGAAAATGAGCACATATTCTTCAGGTTGCCAAAAGAGCACACGCACCTGGCCCACTTCTACGGGCACTCTCTTTTCTTCCTTTACCGTATATTTTTCGTCACCTAAAGAGCTCTTATAAAACTTTAAAAGAGTTTTAAGTTCCTCAAGATCCACCATGATCATTCACCTCTTAGTCTATATATAACCAAGCTTTTTACATATTTCTGACAGGAATTTGTCAATGAAGTATTTCATCGCTTCAGCAGAAGGCTCGTAGGTTAAATGGTCTCTTAGCTTTTTCTTCAACCTTTCCCAGCGTTTGTATAGGTTTGTCTCAGAAAGGCCCTCCGGTTTTTTACAATCTTTTTGAAACTCTTTACAAAGATAATAGCAAAGGATGGGATAATCCTTTTCTTCCAAGAAGTTTAACATATACTCATAAAACTCTTCAGCTTCAATCTTTTCTTCTACCTTTTCTTCATAGGCAAATATACCAGTTTCTTCTACGCTTCTATTGTTCTCTTCCGTTTTAGGATTTTTTGCTTCCTCATAAGGAAACTCTTGCAGGCTTCTCAACTCTTGGTAAAATTCTATTACACAAGACTTGATTATGCTTAAAAAATACTTCCAACTTACAAAACTCTTTTCTTTTATAAGGTCTTTTTGGGAAATAACTTTTACACTTAGTTTTGAAAGAAGCTCTTCCACATAATCGTCACCCCAACGTTTCTTAAAGCTTTCTTCCTTTCCTATCTGTCTTACAAACTTTGCAATGGTGTTTTTTAAAAATTCCCTCTCCTTAGGTGTTCCTTTTCCTTCCGCAAACTTAATCAAAAGCTCTTTGTAATCCATAGCTTATATCGCCTGCAGTTTGTCTATGTGTTCTAAATCTTTACAATAACCACAAAAGGAATACCCTTTTATAAGGTCCTTTGGAAGTTGATACAGATAAAAGCCTTTATTTTTTCTGTCATAAAAGATGTAGGACGTTTTTTGGAAGTTAAAATTACACCCTTTTTTATCGCAAAGATTTAGATCTACTCTCTTAGTTTGATCCCTTTCTAACGTTGTCAAAAGACATACATAGAACCATTTTCCAAAGTAGTAACCTACGAAAGGTCTGCTTTTCCTTTTATGAGAGCCAAAGTCTGTTTTCAGATACTCCTCAAGGATTCTTAGATGATTCTGATTGAAGATCCCCAAGAACCTTCTCCCCTCAAACTCCTTTCTCTCTAAAATCAAACTCTTTATCAAAGACCCCAGCAAAACTCTCCCTCCGCTGTGTTATTATAACACTATGAACAAACTATACGAAGGAAAAGCTAAGATAGTTTATGCTTCGGAAGACGAGCAAAAATTGATTGTTTTTTTCAAAGATAGCGCCACCGCTTTTGATGCAACAAAAAAAGCTCAAGTGGAAGGAAAGGGAGCTATAAACAATACCATATCCAGCATACTTTTTGAACTTCTTGAAAAGCACAACATAAAAACCCACTTCATAAAAAAACTGTCCGATAGAGAAATGCTCGTTTGGAAGGCAAAGAGGTTTGAGCTTGAGGTGGTGGTTAGGAACATAACCGCAGGAAGTATATGCAAAAGGCTTGGGCTTGCGGAAGGTATAGAGCTTAAGAAACCTTTGGTGGAGTTTTTTTACAAAAACGACGAGCTTCATGATCCATTGATCTGTAAGTCCCATGCCTTGATGCTTTCTTTGGCTACAGAAGAACAAATAGAAGAGATGGAAAGGATAGCCCTTCAGGTAAATGAGGTATTAAAAGACTTTTTCCACTCCTGTGGTCTTATCCTGGTTGATTTCAAGCTAGAATTTGGCATACTGCCCGATGGAAGTATAGCTGTTATAGATGAAATATCACCCGACACTTGTAGGCTTTGGGATGCAAAAACAAAAGAGAAGTTAGACAAAGACAGGTTCAGGTTTGACTTGGGAGACCTGATGGAGGGATACAGGAAAATCTTAGAGAAAATTCAGCGGTAAATTGCCAATCCAACCCTTCCCATCCTGCGCCAAATTCTGTCCAACTCCTCAAAGGAATAAAACTTCTCAGCTTCGTATCCGGTGTGAGCATAAAAGCCCATTTCGTCAAAGCCAAACACCACCAAATAGTGTGGCACACTTGCAAACAGAAATCCAAAATCTACCAGGATTATAACCGGGACCCCTTTGCTGATATAGTTTTTCAAAGTGTTTTTATCTCCCTTAAAAAGTTCCGTTTTAAAGCCAAGTTTTTTTGCGTAGTTTTCAAGGTCCGTAATCAAAGCTCCCTTCAACTTGGGAATATAAACATCCTTTGCTATGGTGTCTTGGTCTATGCTAAGACCGTAATAGCTAAGAACACTGCTTAAGGAAGCGGGACCACAAAACTGATCCCGCTGTTTTACAAAAGGAACCGAAAGTATTACCTTATGATTATCTCCTTGTTGAGGAGCTTCAGAAGGATCACCAAAAGTATGGCTACGAGCAAAACTCCTATCACTAAGCCCAAGTCTCCACCGGCTAAAACTTTCTCCGAAGCTTTTGCCAACATGTGGATCTGCTGATCGTCCATCTCCGAAAGCTTTTTTTCCACTTCCTCTTTGCTAAGCCCATAAGCCTTTAGTTTTTCTTGAACTATCTTAGACTCCAAAGCCCTTTGGATCTTTTTAATCTCCTCTTCCCTATTTATATTCTTTATCTCCTCCGTCGCTGGCTTAGACTCTACAAGACCACCCACTGCGGGAACAGAGTTCAAGAATAAAAGCCAACAAGCTAGGCCAATGGCTAAGATAGGATTCCTAAGTTTTTTCCACATTTTCCCACCTCCTACTTTTATTATATTTGGACAGTTTTTCATTTCAACCAGACGGGTATGTTTACAATAAGCTCTCTGGTAAAATCTAAAAGCTTATTCAACATCCACGCACCAAGAACGAGAACCGTAATGTAAGCTGCTATTAGCTTTGGAATGTAACTGAGGGTCATCTCTTGTATTTGAGTAGCGGACTGAAGTATGCTAATGACTAAACCCACTAAAAAAGTCACAAGCAGGACTGGAGCAGCTAGTATAAAAGCCATTTCTAACATTCTCTGTCCCATAGACAGAATAAGATCAGGGCTCATTGGTAGCTCCTTACCAAAGAAAGTATAACAAGTTCCCAACCGTTGGCAAGAACGAAAAGCATGAGCTTAAAGGGTAAGGATATGATTTGGGGTGGTATCATAAGAATACCCATAGATATAAGTATAGAAGCCACTACGAGGTCTATTATAAGAAAGGGTAAATAAAGCAAAAAAACTATCTGAAAGGCTATACTTATTTCACTTATCATAAAGGCAGGTATTAGCACACTTAGGGGTATATCTTGGTATGACTTGATGTTCTTTTTTTCTTCCTCTTTCATATCAGATATGTCTAACAAAACCTTGAGGCTTTCTTTTTTTGTATGCTTGGCCATAAACTCTTTTAAGATTAGGGATGTTCTCTCAAAAAACACTTGGTCAGTTATTTCGTTCCTAAGTAGAGGTTGTAAAGCTTCTTGGTTGATCCTTTCAAAGACAGGTTTCATAACAAAGAAGGTTAAAAATAAGGCAAGGGATACTATCACCTGATTTGGTGGAACTGTGGGAACACCTAAGGCTTGCCTTATTAAAGATAGCACTATCACTATTCTCACAAAAGATGTGGTCATTATAAGAATGGATGGGGCAAGTGAGAGAATAGTCAGAAGGATTAAAAGTCTTATGGATGTGTCTAATTGCCCGGTGCCTACCTTTATCTCTACATTTGGCAACAGCTGATTCTGAGCATGGCTTACGTCCCCTAACAAAAGGCTAAGTATTAGCACTATCCCTGTGTATAACATCTGCCCCTCTTTCAGTAACAAGAATAACTATATAAATCCCTTTTATCTCTAATTCCACTATGAAGGCACCCCTTAGGAGAGGTTGTATGCTTATAATCTTTACCTGACCTTTTGACCTTCCTTTCAGGCTAAGCTTAAGCAGTAGCTGATGAGTATAGGGTAAGACTATCAGGATAATAACTATTACTATTGCCAGCGACAAAAGGACCTTTAAAAAGCTATAGAGTAAGTCCATTACGAAGTCTGAACAACAAATTCAGTAAAGTATATATTCCTGACGCCACCTTCTACCAGTATTATGTTTAACCTTTTTATGAGTTCAAACCTCAGAGATTCTCTACCCTCTGGAGTTTTCACAAAATCTGAAGTTTTACTGCTGATCACATCTATTACTGTATCCTTAATAATAGGTAATCTCTTATCTACCTCCTGTCTTACCTTTTCATTGGATAACTCTAAGGTTATTGCTATCCTTGCATACGCATCTGTATTGGTGTCCGCAAGATTTACCGTAAATGCGCCTAAATCATACATAACGCCTACTTGAGATAAACCAACCTTATCCTCCTTCCCTTTGTCTAATTTTTTGAACAAAAACACGTAAGCCCCAGCACCAGCTAAAAGCAATACAAAAACCGGTAGAATAAGTAAGACTTTCTTTTTACCTCCCTTCTTTTCCTCTACTCTTTCTTCAGCCATCAAAATCTATTATAAAATTTTTTCTGTGGAAAACTTTAGAAAGTGGGTAGAGACAGCCTTAGGGAGCGGATACGAATATGAGGTGTATTTAGAAAGCACAGAAAAGCTGTTGGTTGAAACTTCAAATGAGCAACCGGAAAATCTTTCTAAGTCAAAAGAGTTAGGTTTAGGTATTAGAGTTATAAAAGATTTCAAGCAAGGTTTTGCCTATACGACGGAAGTATCTCAAGATTCCGTAATAAAGTGTGTGAAAAAGGCTGTGGAATCCTTAGAACTGACTCCAAAGGATGAAGGCTTTGTATTGAACAAAAATCCATCAAAGATTGAGCTAAAGACAATTTACGATAGCGAAGGCACCTCAATCAGTGTGGATGATAGGATAGAAATGTTAATAAATCTTGAAAGATTAGCCAAGAGATTTGACAGGAGGATAGTTGGTTCAAGAAAGAGTAGTCTAAAGGAGCTGAAGGTGGAGGTGTATTGTTTGAATTCTTACGGTCTTGAATACAGTTACAAAACTACCTATTTTTCGTGTTTTACGTCTGCTTTGGCGGTGGAGAATGGAGAGGAGACAATCTCTTACGAGTACAGAGCTGGAAGATTCATAAAGGACATAGACTTTGAAGAAATGGCAAAAGATGTTTCCTTCAAGGCGGTTTCTCAGCTTGGAGCGTCCTCTTACGAAACAAAAGTAATCCCTGTGGTATTCTTTAGAGACTCGGCTGCTTTACTTTTGGAAGCTTTCAGCCCCATGTTTCTTGGAGATTCATTGGTAAAGGATAAGACTATGCTCAAAGGTAAGGAAAATACGACAGTAGGAAGTCCAATGCTAACCATAATAGATGATGGTTTGTTAGAAAACGGTTTAGGATCCTTAGAGTTAGACGCAGAAGGTATTCCTTCCCGTAGAAATCTGGTGATAGAGAAGGGGGTTTTTAAGGGGTTTTTGCATAGTTTATATACTGCGGTTAAATGTGGTGTGGAACCTACAGGAAATTCTGTAAGGAACAGTTTTAAAAGCTTGCCCACCTCTGGAATAAGAAACCTATACATAGAAAAAGGAACATACTCTTTGGACGATTTGTTGAATGCATATGATGAGACTTTTTTGGTATTAGATCTTATGGGATTGCACACGGTTGATCCAATTTCTGGAGACTTTTCCTTAGGAGCTTCTGGTATAATCTTAAAGAGGGGTAAAAAGGAAAAAGCGGTAAGAGGGGTAGTTATTGGGGGGAATGTTATGGACCTTTGGACTAAATTGATTGGATTAGGAGATGATCTTAGAATGTATGGGCATGTTGGCTCGCCCTCTTTACTGATTGAAGGTATAACAGTTGGGAGCTAAAGATGAGAAACCTTGTATCTTTTGTGCTTATGCTTTTGGGCTTTATTCTCTTTGGATGGGGAATTTATACCTCCTTTGAAATTTACGCAACAAAAAAACAGGAGAAGATAAGCACAAATTTTGCAAGCTTTGTCTTATCTGTGTTCAAAGGCGAAGAGCTAAAGAGATTAGACTATCCTGAGCAAGGATTTTTTATACTCAAACCTTCAGAGGGAAAAGTGTTTACAGTTGGTGGAGTCTTGCAAAAACCTATAGACCCAAATGCATATCTGTCCTATTCCAAGAAAGACCTTTATAACAACGAAGTGTTTGTTTATATCAAAAAATACAACCTTGGTGAGTTTGTGGAAGAGTTGATTAGAAACCCTATCTCCTTAGGCATAAGCTTATCGGGAATAATACTTTTCTTGACAGGTGTTCTCTATATGCTCATTCAAAAGCCCGTCTATGTAGCAAAACAAGGAAGGAAAGAGCATCAATCTAGCTTAGAAAACAAGTTAAAGGCACTTAGATTGGTCCTTGCAACCCATAAAATAATACCGCAGGAAAGCAGTGAAGAGGCGAAAAAGATACTTGATGATATACTTAAAGAGATGGAGGCACAAAAATGAAAATCTTGATAGTGTCCTTTGATAAAAACCTGACAAAGCAGCTAAAAAAGGTATTAGAGGATCATGAAGTAATAGATGTTAGAAATGGTGAAGAAGCCCTTAACCTTACTTCTCAGGATTTTGATGTGATTATTTACGATGCTATTTCTGGAGCAATTTCTGAAGAGGACATAAATAACATGTACGAGCAAAGGTTTAAAGACGCAAAATTTATAGTATTGGTGGATGATCTTTTCCCTGTGAACGAAAAAAATCTTAAGCCTGATAAGAAGTTATTGATAACAAGAGAACATGCAGTAAATAAGATCCTAGATGCTATTGAAAAACCCTTAGAAGAAAGCACAGAAATGCTCCTGCCTTTACTTCCTGAACTTGAGATTGAAAGGCACACGCTAATAGAAGAAGGTCCTTCTCCTTTGCAGGAGCAATGGCTAAATCAAGAAAGGACCATCGCGCCAAAGAGAAGAATATCCATAGTCTCCTTTGATAGCACGCTTATTGATAGTATTACTTCTTTACTTCCTAAGGATTTAGAGGTGTATCCTGTAAGATCTTTCAGGAATTTAGAGGAAGTTTTAAAAGATCAGGATCTTGTAGTGTTTGATGCCATATCTGGACTCACCGCTAAAAGACGGTTGATGGAACTATCAAAGGATCCGAACCTATCCTCTAAGCCATTTATAATTCTGGTAGATGAGTTGTTTAGCATAGATGTAGAAGATATCCCACTTGCCAGAAAATATGCGGTCCTTAGGGCAGATAGTCCAGAAAAAATATCTCAGAAGATAATGGAGGTGCTAACTTCGGATTTGGGTCCCGTGCTTAAAGAAGAAGAGCCAGAACCTCTGGAAAGGATATGGGAAAGTTTCGAAACATTGAAGGTTGAAGAAAGTGTAAGCTCAGTGGAAGAAAACCTTGAAGAAACTATACCTCCTTGGGAAAAGGAAGAAATACAATTGGAGGAAATTCCTTCTGCACTGGAGGGATATGAGCCTGTTTCATCTGTCCAAAACCAAGCGATCATTCCCATCGAAGGTAAAAAAATAGAAGAAACGACATATAGAGCAGATATTGGCCCAATTGATGAAATCGTTAAAAGCGCTTTGAGGGAAAAAATAAGCGCAGAAAGTCTGGAAGTTGCCATTAAAGAAGAAGTAAGAAGGACCATAGAATCTGCCCTTCAAGAAAACATCCTCAGGGAGGCAATCCGTCAGGCTGTCGAAGAAAAGCTGACTGAATTGATCAAGTCTGTTCCTTTAGAGGCTATAATCAAAGAGGTAACTTATAAGGTTCTTCAAGAAAGGCTAAGAGAACTGATTACTTAACAAACATGTATTCTTCCTTGTATTGTCCCCAAACTGTGGGGAAAAAATTTTCGAACTTGTTGCGAACCGAAAGCATGCTTTTGGGAGTAACTAAGAAGATAAGCGGTTGTTCTTGGGCTATAATTTTGTATGCTTCTCTGTATAGTTTTATTCTCTCTTCCTTGTCTGTAGTGGAAGATGCTAAATCAAAGAGTTCATCAACCCTTTTTTCCCAATCGGTAGCAGGGCTTTTCTGTCTTGGATTCCACATATGAAGAGTTCCGGAAGAGTGCCACACGTTCCTACCAAAGTGTGGGTCTAAGGAACCGGTTAGACCTATTATCACCGCTTCCCACTGATAGGGTGGTGTGGTTAGCCTTTGCACTAAGGCGTTGAAGTCTATAGGTCTGAATAGGACCTTTATGCCTATCTTTTCTAAATCCTGCTTTATCATGTTTCCCATAGCTTCCCTTTCTTTGTTGCCCGCATTTGTGAGAAGAACGATCTCTAAAGTGTTTCCGTTTTTGTCCTCTAACCATCCATCTCCGTTCCTGTCTTTAAAGCCAATGCTTTCAAGAATTTCCCTTGCCTTTCTTAGGTCGTAAGGGATTTCTGGAAAGAGTTCTTCTGTATAGTAAGGTTTGCTGGCAGGAGTTATTGGTCCATACAGAGGCTGAGCCAATCCGTTGTAAACAAGCACGCTTATACCAAATCTATCTATAGCCATGGATACTGCCCTTCGGAATTCGGAGTTTTTAAACCATTCCAGTTTATGCTTTGCTATGTCCGCCTGCGGATTTTGATTAAAAACTAAAAAGGTTGTAGATGGCGTTGGTCCAAGGTCAAACAGGGTGGTATTCCTTAGCTTGGATAGGGTCAGCAGATCAGTTGGTCTAACTCCTATGTAATCTACCTTTTCGGTGGAGAACATAAGCAGGGCGGTGTCCGGATCTTGGACTATGTATCCTACCTTTCTTTTTATGTAAGGTAATCTTTTACCCTCTGGGTCCTTCTCATAATAGTAAGGGTTTGCTTCGTATTCTACCAATTGCCCTTTTACGTATCTTTTTATTCTGTATGGTCCTGTCCCCACTATCTCTTCTGGCTTTGTATTTACGTTCCAGGCTTGCATGAAACTACCTTCTTTGACAAAGACTTCCAGCTTGTGCTTTGGGAGGATTGGAGCAGAAAGAACACCAAGGAAGGGTGCAAAAGCTTTTGGAAGGTTGAACTCAACGGTGTATCTGTCTATGAGCCTTACAAAGTTTTCCACATCCTTTTCATCTTTTAAAACACCCCTTAGCATGTCTGCGGTGGAGTTGGGTATGTCTTTGTTAAGATAAACGCTTTTGTAGGTAAAGATCACATCCTCTGCGTCAAAATCTTTTCCGTCGTTCCACTTGACGTTTTTTTTCAGTTTCACTATATACTTTCTTCCCCCTTCAAGAACTTCTATACTTTCCGCAAGGTCCGGTTCATATTCCATGGTTTTGAGGTTTATCTTAGTTAGACCGCTGAAGACGTCCGATATGACTGCGGTGGATGTGGTTTCTTGAGCTAAGACTGGATTAAGGGTTTTGGGATCGCCGTTCAGAATAAAGTAAAGCGTCCCTCCCTCTTTGCCTACCAAAGTTTCAAAGGTATTTGGATCGGAGAATTTCATGCTTATAGCTTGACCTTTTGGAGAAGAGAGCATATGAAATGGTAGAAATACTATAAACAAAAATACGATTGCATACAAAACCTCCTTCATAGCACCCTTTTTAACACAAGCTCATCTACCTTTCTGTAGCCCCACTCCACTGCGTATTTTATCTCCTCCAAAGTTTTCGGGTCTTGTATGCTTACGCTGGAGAGCACCTCTCTAATCAAAGGCACAATTGCATCAAAAGTTATCTTTTCTTCTAAGAAAAGCTCCACAGCTCTTTCGTCCGCACCAAGAAGCACTGGAACATAAACACCACCTACTCTTGCGACCCATTCACAAAGCTCTATAGCCTCAAACTTGTTTCTATCTATCCTTTCAAAGGTAATCGGAGAGAGTTCAAGGATATCTGCCTGATTGAAAGGATTAAAAGGTCTTTTTGGATAGAAAAGGGCGTTCATTATGGGTATTCTCATGTCCGTCTGGGAAACTTGAAATATAAAACTACCATCCTTCAGCTTTATGGCACCATGCACCACACTTTGGGGATGTATAACTATCTCTATAAGGTCTGGATCTATGTTGAAAAGGACCTTTGCTTCCAAAAGTTCTATGCCTTTATTCATAAGCGTTGCAGAATCTACGGTGATCTTTTTTCCCATGTTCCACCTTGGATGGCGAAGGGCTTGCTCTGGCTTTACCTTTGATAGCTCTTCAACAGGTGTGTCCTTGAATGGTCCTCCAGAAGCGGTTAGATAGATCTTGGTTATATCTTCCCTTTTTACCATAGAAAGAAGTTGAAAGATTGCGTTATGTTCGCTATCTACCGGTATAACCTTTTCGGACTTTTCTTTTACCAAACTTTCTAAACAGACTATGGATTCTTTGTTACTTGCAAGAAGGATTTTGTCCTTAGAAAGTGTATAAAAAGTGGGTAAAAGTCCATCTATGCCAGCTACCGCATTTAAAACTCTCTCCGACTCCTCTATTACAGCCAAAAGACCCTCTTCTTGCTTTAGATACTTACATTCTTTGGGCAAACTTAAGAGCCAATCCTTTGAAGGTTCTTCATAGGAAACAACAAACTTTGGCTTAAATTCTTTTGCTTGTTCTAAAAGCTTTTCAGATGCCCTCTTTGCTACAATACCTACCAATTCAAACTCGTTCCTGTAAGCCCTAATTACATCAAGGGTTTGACTTCCCACTGACCCAGTAGAACCAATTATGCCCAGCTTTATCATTGGTCGTTGTAAATTATAACAAAGGCGCATGATTATAATAAAAACGGTATGAAAATAGGTGTTTTGGTTTCAGGTAGAGGTAGTAATCTTCAGGCGCTTATAGATGCATACCAGTTGGGAAAGATAAAAGGGAACATAGCCCTTGTCATTTCAGACAATCCCAACGCTTATGCCATAGAGAGGTGCAAAAAACACCAAATACCCTATGAGGTGGTTTTGAGAAAGAACTTCCCAACTAAAAGGGACTTTGAAAGGGAAATGGTAAGGCTTTTAAAGGAGAGGGAAGTGGAGCTGGTAGTCCTGGCGGGGTTTATGAGAATTCTTTCTGAGGAGTTTTTAAGCGCTTTTCCCATGAAGGTTATAAACATCCATCCTTCACTGATCCCAGCCTTTCAGGGGTTAAACGCCCAAAGGCAAGCCATAGAATATGGAGCAAAAATTACTGGCTGTACTGTTCATTTTGTTTCAGAGGAGCTTGACAATGGGCCAGTTATAATCCAAGCCTGTGTTCCAATATTGCCAGAGGACACAGAGGAAAGCCTTTCAGAGAAGATCCTCAAGTTTGAACACAGGATCCTCCCTCAGGCAGTAAAGTGGATCTCGGAAGGGCGAGTAAAGGTAGAAGGCAGGAAGGTAATAGTGGAAGGAGCGGTATATGGCACTCTTCCAGTAAATCCTATGTTGGAAGATTTTTTTTGGTAAATTAAATAGAGATTTTGAAAAGCGCTCTCACCCCAGAATCTTATAATATTTTCAATTATGGGAACATGGTTTAAGAACGCTACAGAAAAAGACCTGTTGATTATAAACACGGTAAGGTTTTTGAGTCTTGATCAAGTGGAAAGGGCAAAGTCTGGGCATCCGGGGATGCCACTGGGTGCGAGCCATATTCCATATTTGATCTACGATAGGTTTCTCAGGTTTAATCCCAAAAATCCAAGCTGGATAAACAGGGATAGGTTTGTGCTTTCTGCGGGTCATGCCAGCGCAATGCTATACTCCATTCTTTTTGTTATGGGATACGATTTGGAGCTTGAGGACCTAAAACAGTTCAGGCAACTAAACAGCAAAACACCCGGACACCCAGAAAGCTTTTTAACTCCCGGCGTGGAGGCAACTACTGGACCTTTGGGACAGGGCATAGGCAATGCGGTGGGAATGGCTCTTGCAGAGAAGTTTCTTTCGGACAAGTTTAACAGAGAGGGTTTCCCCATAATAGACCACTATACCTTTGCCTTAGTGAGCGATGGAGACCTTATGGAAGGAGTATCCTGTGAAGTTGCCCAGCTGGCAGGACATTGGAAACTAAACAAGCTCGTAGTCATCTGGGACAACAACGGGGTTTCCATAGACGGGCCCACCTCCTTAGCTTGGTCAGAGGACGTTCTAAAAAGATTTGATGCCTTTGGTTGGTTTGTGCAGGAGGTGGAAGATGGCTATGACTTGGAAAAACTGGAAAAAGCAATAAAGAATGCTTTGGAGCAAAAAGAAAAACCGTCCTTTATATCGGTAAAAACCCACTTGGCTTACGGTAGTCCCAAGCAAGATGATGCCAGCGCCCACGGTGCCCCCTTAGGCAAAGATCTTGCCTTACAAACAAAAAAGAACTTTGGATGGGCGCAAGAGGAGTTCTTTGTGCCGGAGGATGTTTGGGCTTACAGGTCTGAAAAAATAAAGAAGGGAGAGCTTTTAGAAAGACAATGGCAGGAGATGTTCCAAGAGTATGCCAAAAGGTATCCAGAAGAGGCAGAGCTTTTGCAAAGGATTTTCAGAAGGGACTGGGGACAGGATTACAAAAAGGTCCTTCCAGAATTTAAAGAGCCTATGGCTACAAGGCAAGCAAGTGGAAAGGTTTTAGCTCAAATCTGTAAAACCATTCCTACCCTCTTTGGAGGTTCTGCAGACCTTTCTGAGTCCAACAACACTTACATCCACGGAGAAGGAGATTTTCCCAACGGTAGAAATATACACTTTGGTGTTAGAGAACACGCTATGGGAACTATTCTGAACGGTATGGCTTATCATGGAGGCATTCTACCTTACGGCGGAACCTTTTTGGTATTTTCTGACTACATGAGACCTGCCATAAGGATGGCGTCCCTTTCTAAGCTACAGGTAATATACATTTTCACTCACGACTCCATAGGCTTAGGAGAGGATGGACCAACCCATCAGCCAATAGAACAGCTTTCCTCCCTTAGACTCATTCCCAACCTTTTTGTTCTCAGACCGGCAGATGCCAATGAAGTTTCCATAGCTTGGCATATAGCAATAGAGAGGAAAGAAGGACCTACAGCCATTGTTTTAACAAGACAAAAAGTCCCTCTCATAGATAGGCAAAAGTATGCTTCCCATTGGGAATGTCTAAAAGGTGCCTATCTGCTGGCGGACGAAGGAGAAGAAACTCAGGTGATAATTTTTGCCTCTGGTTCTGAGGTGCATCCCGCTCTAAGGGCTAAGGAGATCTTGGAAGAGGAAGGTATAAAGGTTAGCGTGGTGAATGTGTTTTCCTTTGAGCTCTTTGAAAACCAACCGCAGGAGTATAAAAGGAAAGTCCTTATGCGGGAGGTAAAAAAGAGGGTAGCAGTGGAAGCGGGAAGAGGACTACTTTGGCATAAATTTGTGGGAATGGATGGATTAATAATAAGTATGGAAGAGTTTGGCAAGTCTGCGCCAGGAGAAAAACTTATGGAGCACTTTGGCTTTACCGCAGAGCACATAGCAAGGAGGATAAAGGAATGGCTATAGATAAAGAAAAGATAGAAAGAGCCATAAGGCTGTTTTTGGAGGGCATAGGAGAAGATCCGGACAGAGAAGGCTTAAGGGAAACGCCCAGCAGAGTAGCACGCATGTGGGAAGAGTTTGACAGACAAAGAAACTTTGACTTTAAGCTTTTTGAGGAGTTTGGAGATTACAACGAGATGGTTTTGGTAAAAGACATAAACATATACAGCCTTTGTGAGCATCATCTTTTGCCTTTTTTCGGAAAAGCCCACATAGCCTATATACCTGATGGCATAGTTTGTGGATTGTCTAAGTTAGTAAGGAGCGTCAGAGCCTTTGCCCTCAGGCCACAGGTTCAAGAAAGGCTTACAAATCAAATTGCAGACTTTCTTATGGAACAGCTAAAACCTAAGGGTGTGGCGGTTGTCTTGGAGATGGAGCATCTTTGTATGTCCATGAGAGGGGTAATGTCTCCTGGTCATATAACAACGACTTCAGCCTTGAGGGGTGTTTTCCTATCGGATATACGGACAAGGGAGGAATTCTTAAAATTGATAGCAAAGGCTAGATCATGAAAGTAAAGCTTTTTTTGGAAAAGATGTATAGGCAAGGGCGCATACCTCAGGCCATTCTCTTTTATGGCAAAGAAGGTGTGGGCAAAAGGGAAATGGCCTTTGAACTTGCCAAAGCTATGCTGTGCTTAAAAAAACAATATCCAGCCTGCGATAACTGCCATTCCTGCAAACTGATCAAGGACTTTTTTTTAATACCTGAGGAAAAGCTGAAAGTTTTTGGAGAATCTTCCTCCGGTAAGGAGGTCTTTGTTTATCTTCAAGGAGACCATCCGGACTTTATATGCGTCAAACCCGAAAAAACCGAAATAAAGGTAGATCAAATAAGAGCAGTAAAGGATTTTGTCTATATTAGACCAGCCCTTTCTGATAGAAAGGTAATACTAATTCAGGATGCACAAACTATGAATCCTTACGCACAGAACGCCTTGCTTAAAGTGTTAGAAGAGCCACCGGAAGATACTTTCTTTATGTTAGTTAGCAATAACCTATACAAGATCCTACCAACTATAAAATCAAGGTGTTTTCTGCTGGAGGTTCCTCCTTTGACAACAGAAGAGTTAGCCAAAAAAACAGGAATAAATGATCCCACACTTTTAGAGCTTGCAGACGGAAGCCTAAAGCTCTTAAATCAGATAAAAGAAAAGAAAGATCTTATAGAAAATGCGTTAAGTTTTTTAAAGGGAGACGTGCTAACTGTGTACAATATAGCGAACAAACTGGAAGATCTAGACGAAGAAGATCAAAGGTTATTTCTCAGAATTTTGGCTCACTTTGTGCACAAAAAGTATTTAGCAGAAAAAAACGAAAGTTATAAACTAATATTGGATAGACTTTACTCTACTATGGAGTATTTGGGAAGAGGATTGAACCTTGCACTGCTGATGTTTTACATTTACTTAGAAGGAGGTGAAAACCTTGCTTTACATAAAGGCTCGCTTCAAGGATACGAGGAAGATTACGCAAGTTAATGGCGTTAGTGAAAGATTGAATAAGTCGGACCTTATAGTGGTTAATTCAGAAAAGGGTGAGGAAATTGTAGAAGTTTTGGGTTATTCAAAGGAAAGTTCGCCCTCAAGCGTGTATTTTATAAGGAAAGCCAACCAAGAGGACATAGCTAAATTAGAGGAAAACGAAAAAAAAGCGCAAGAATTGCATGAATTGTGCAAAAATAAAATCAAGCAATACAACCTCGGTATGAAGCTTTTGAAAACATACATACCACTTGATAGTTCTAAGGTTTTCTTTTATTACACCGCAGAACAGAGGGTTGATTTTAGGGCTTTGGTAAGGGATCTTGCAAGGGTAATAAAGAAGCGCATAGAGATGCGCCAAGTGGGAGTAAGGGATGCGGTTCAGATGATGGGTTGGATTGGGAACTGTGGTAATGAAGTTTGCTGTGCAAAATTTATAGAACAGTTTGAATCCGTCTATGTCTATGACATACATACCCAAAACCTCCCCCTCTCCCCTTCCAAGTTTACAGGTCCATGTGGAAGGCTTTTGTGCTGTTTGGTATACGAAAGGGAGAACTATTTAATAAAGGAGATCCTGCCGGAGATTGGAACACCTCTTTGTTATCAAGGTAAAGAGTTTAACCTTGTTTTTGTGGAACCTCTTCAAGGGTATGCAGTATTAGAGGCTGAGGGCAAAAAAGTTCATGTACCATTAGAGGAACTTTTGCCCTTTGGTTATAAAAAGGCTTTGGAACACTGCAAAAATTGTCCCACTTGTTGCAGAAAAATAAACGTAGAGCATGAGGCTTTTACAGGAAATCAGGAGTGAGTTAAACCGCCTTTACCTTTTTGAGTTGGAAGACCGCTTAAGAGTGGAGGCAGTCTTTTATAGAGGAGACACCCTTTGTGTTTCTTCTCAGGTAGGTTGTGCCATAGGTTGTCCCTTTTGTCTTTCTGGCTCAAAGGGACTTTTTAGAAACCTCAGCGATGAGGAGATTTATTCCCAATACAGACTGCTAAAGGATAAGCTTCCCATAAAAAGAATAGCGGTTGCAGGAATAGGTGAGCCTCTTATGAACTATCAAAACGTAGAAAGGGCCTTTTGGATGTTCAAAAGGGAAGGCCTGAAGGTTTCCTTTTACACTACAGGCTTTCCAACAGACAAGCTTTTAAGCCTTTTAGACCTTCCGCACAACGGCATAACTGTATCCATCCATACGTTGGACGAGAAAAAAAGAAAGCACTTACTGCCACACGCAGGAAGCCTCAAAGATCTTTTAGAAACCTTGGAAACCCATCTGAAAACTTTAAGCAAGCGTAAAAGAAAAAAGATTAGCCTGGCTTACTTGCTTTTAAAGGGTGTAAATGACTCCCAGGAAGAGCTTTTAGAATTTGCAAAACTCGTAAAGACCTTAGGAGTAAATGCGGTTTTGCTTTATTACAACTCTACCAATCCCCAATATGCCCAAATGTCATCGGAAGAATACGAAAGATGTTTTCTGATTTTAAAATCTCAGAACATAAGAGTTACGCTATCTACGAGGTACAGGAAGGATAAGCTGGGAGGGTGTGGAACTCTGATGGTCAATCGGTCTTCATGAGGTCTGCGATTATCTCCTCTGTGTCTTCCTTTGCAGCACAAGCAAGGGGTAAAACTTGGACCTTAACCACGCCCTTTGTGAGCATCCCAAGTTTTTCCGCCGCAGATTTTGAAAGGTCTATTATTCTCCCTTTTTTGTAAGGCCCTTTGTCGTTTATCCTGACCACCACTTCCTTGCCGTTTTCAAGATTTCTGACCAGCACGTAGGAATGCATTTTAAAGTGTTTTGATGCAGCGGTATACTTATATTTGTCAAATGCCTCACCGCTGGATGTTTTTCTTCCATGAAACTTACCTCCATACCAAGAAGCATACCCTCCCAGCACCTTACATTCATCAGCCATAACAAAGCCTATTGCCAGCAAAAAGCTCAATGCCCACATACACTTAATCAGTCTTCCAGCGTGGACACATCACCTACTGGCAAACCAAGCTCTTGCGCTTTTAGAACCCTTCTCATTATCTTCCCGCTTCTTGTTTTAGGGAGTTTTTCCACGAACTCTATTTCATCGGGCACCGCAATGGCACCAAGCACCTGTCTTACGTGTTGTTTTATGTCTTCCTTTAGTCTATCGGAGGGTTCTACACCTTTCTTTAGGATCACAAAAGCTTTTATAGATTCTCCCTTTATTTCGTGGGGTTTTCCTATGACTGCTGCCTCCGCAACCGCAGGGTGATCCACCAAAGCAGATTCAACCTCCATGGTCCCTATCCTGTGTCCTGCTACGTTTAGCACATCATCTGCCCTTCCGAGGATCATTATGTAACCTTCTTCGTCGTAAGTTGCCAAGTCTCCAGTGAAGTATACATTTCCGGGAATAGCAGTCCAGTATTTTTCATACCTTTCTGGCTCTCCCCAACAAGTTCTAAGCATAGAGGGCCAAGGGCTTTTTATCACCAAGTTTCCTACTGTGTTAGGTGGAAGAGGGTTTCCTTGATTATCTACCACCGCTGGTTCTATGGTAAAGAAGGGCTTTCCTGCCTTTCCAGGCTTTGCAGGATAGGATGGGATGGTGGTTATCATATGTGCGCCTGTTTCCGTTTGCCACCAAGTATCCACTATTACGCATTTCTCCCTTCCTATGTTTTTGTAATACCACTCCCAAGCTTCCGGATTTATGGGTTCTCCTACACTGCCCAAGATTCTTAAAGAAGAAAGGTCGTATTTGGCAGGCCACTCCTCTCCGTATCTCATAAACATCCTTATAGCGGTTGGTGCAGTGTAAAAGGTATTAACCCTATACCTTTCCACATAGCTCCACCATCTGCCTGGGTCTGGATAATCTGGTGCCCCTTCCACTACTAAGGAAGTTAGCCCGTTGGTAAGGGGTCCATAAACTATGTAGGAGTGTCCTGTGATCCATCCAATATCCGCGGTGCACCAGTAGATATCATCTTCATGAGCGTCAAAGTTTATCTTTGTGGTATAGTAAGTTCCCACCATATAACCACCGGTGGTATGAAGAACACCCTTTGGCTTTCCAGTAGTTCCGGAAGTGTAGAGGATGAAAAGAGGGTCCTCTGCGTCCATAACCTCGGGCTCGCAAACAGGAGAAGATTCCTTTATAAGCTTATCTAAGCTCACCAAAAGTGGATTCTCTCCGTTCAACACATCCCCATCTCTGTCCCAAACTACCACCTTATCCACAAAAGAAAGTCCATCTATGGCTCTTAAGGTGGTTGAAAGTAGGTCTATCTTTTTGCCCCTCCTTTTGGTATATGTAGCGGTTATAACTACCTTTGCCTTTGCATCTTCTATCCTTGTTCTTAGTGCCCCCTCACTAAAACCTGCAAACACTACACTGTGAATTGCACCGATCCTTGCACAAGCCAACATACACGCAATAGCTTCTATGGTATTTGGCATGTATATAGAAACTCTGTCTCCTTTCTTTACACCCAAAGATTTTAGACCGTTAGCTATTCTGCTAACCAGTTCTAAGAGTTCCCCATAGGTTATTTTCTTTTCGTTGTTTTCCTCGTCAAGCCATATGTAGGCTACTTTGTTCCTTCTGCCATTGTTTATGTGCCTGTCCAAACAGTTGTAGGTAATATTTGTCTGAGCTCCTACGAACCACTGGGCGTAAGGAAACTGCCAATCCAAAACCTTGTCCCATTTTTTAAACCAATGAAGCTCTTCTGCCACCTTGGCCCAAAAACCCTCTCTGTCCCTTATTGACTCTTGGTATAGGCTTTCATAGTCCTTGATCCAAGCCCTATCTACAATTTGCTTGGGTGGGTAGTATTTACCCTCCACCTTTAGGAGAACTTCATCTTTTGCCTCCATGTTAAACCTCCTGTTTTTTGTTTAAAAATTATAAAAGATTTTTTAGAAAAACTACCCCTTTGCTTGCAAAATTCAAAAGTGTATGATTAAAATCGTATATTTTTGAAATTAAAATTATGCAAATAACCTTATAAACTTGACTATATTCCAAAAATTGATAAACTAAATAAATCAAAAACTTATAAAAAGGAGGTGGTAGCATGCTATCAAAAGAGCAATTGCAAAGCTATTGGCGGGAAAACCGCAATCTTATGTATTTAGTTCTTGTTATTTGGGCTTTGGTCTCCTATGGAGCCGCTCTTATATCTGGTTGGCTTAACAAGATAGTTATTTTTGGTTTTCCCTTGGGTTATTATATGGGCGCTCAGGGTTCACTGATAGTATTTCTACTACTTATCATTTTTTACTCCAAGAAGATGAATGAAATTGATAAAAAATACGGTGTAGAGGAGGAGTGACATGACGCAGGAGGCTTTTGTAAGCAGATTAAAAAAGGTCTATTCTATTTACACAGGTGGCCTTATACTTCTTCTTATCCTATTGGGAATAGGAGAAAAGCTCTTTGGATTGTCTCCAGCCTTTATAGGTTATGTCTTTCTCTTTGGAACCATTGCGGTTTATGCAGCTATAGGAATTATTTCAAGGACTGGAAAAGTTGCTGAGTATTATGTAGCAGGAAGAAGAGTTCCAGCGGTCTTTAATGGAATGGCTACTGCGGCGGACTGGATGTCTGCAGCGTCCTTCATCGGAATGGCTGGTGCTTTGGCTTTGCAAGGTTACAATGGGCTTGCCTTTATCATGGGATGGACTGGTGGATATGTTCTGTTGGGTGTTTTAATAGCTCCCTATCTTAGAAAGTTTGGGGCATATACAGTTCCTGACTTTTTGGATGCAAGGTATGGAGGGAAATTTCCCCGTTTTATAGGTATAATAGCTACCATCATCGTTTCTTTTACTTACTTAGTCGGTCAGATAACAGGCGTAGGTATCATAGCCAGCAGGCTTTTGGGACTGCCCTTTGAAGTGGGAGTTTTCTTGGGTTTGATAGGCATACTCGTTTGCTCTTTCTTGGGAGGAATGAGGGCGGTCACTTGGACGCAGGTCGCACAGTATATAGTATTGATAATTGCTTACCTGATTCCGGTTACAGTTCTTTCTTTCAAATACACCGGTAATCCCATATCCCAGATCTCTTATGGCTTTGCCCTGCAGGGAATTGAGCAAAAGTTTGCTCAGCTGAGGGAAGACCCAAAGGAGAAGGAAGTTAGAGAAATTCACAAAAAGAAGGCAGAGGAACTAAAAGCCAAGATTGCCGCACTGCCCCAAAGCTGGGAAGAAGGAAAGAAAGAGCTTGAAGCAAAGCTTGCATCTTTGCCTCCGGATGATCCAAGTAGGGCAGAACTTGAGAAAAAGCTGAAAGAATATCCTAAGTCTCCACAGGAGGCAAAGGAAAAATGGACTAAGGCTATGAAGGAAGCAGAAGCTGCCTCAAAGCCTCCCAAGTCCTACGTTGCACCACCATCCGACGCAAAAGGCATGATAAACTTCCTTGCGTTAACCCTTATGTTGATGTTGGGAACCGCAGGATTGCCTCACGTCATAATGAGGTTCTACACCACACCCACCGTTAGAGAAGCCAGAAGCTCTGCGGCATGGGCTTTGTTCTTTATATTACTTCTTTACCTTACCGCCCCTGCTTATGCAGCCTTTGGAAGGTATGAGATGCTAAACTTGGTAGGAAAAGCCTTCTCTGAGATGCCCTCTTGGGTAGAAAAGTGGGCACAGGTGGGTCTTATCACCATAAATGACCTCAACGGCGATGGCATTATCCAATTTGCAGAGATAAAGATCCATCCCGACATGGTAGTCCTTGCTACACCTGAAATTGCAGGTCTTCCTTACGTTATAGCTGGCTTTGTAGCAGCTGGAGGTCTTGCTGCAGCGCTCTCTACCGCAGACGGGCTTTTGATTACCATATCCAACGCCATATCCCACGACCTGTATTACAAGATCATTAACCCAAATCTTTCTCCTTCCACAAGGGTTAAGATCGGAAAGGCTTTGCTTTTGGTGGTCGCCTTGATCGGTGCTTACGTAGCTTCCTTTAGGCTCGCTATAATCGTTGAGTTGGTCGCTTGGGCGTTTTCTTTAGCTGCTTCTTCTCTCTTCCCAGCCTTAGTGTTGGGAATATGGGACAAAAGAACTAACAAATACGGTGCCATGGCTGGTATGATTGTGGGACTTGGTGTCACCATAGCCTACCTAATAGCCAGCAGATTCTATGGATTTGAGCTCTTTGGTATAAAGACCATCGCCGCTGGTATTTTTGGTATGCCGCTTAACTTTATAGTTACCTTCGTAGTTTCTCGTTTAACACCTCCACCTCCCAAGGAAATTCAGGAATTTGTGGATAATATCAGGTATCCCAAAGGCGCTGTCAAAGCTGGTGCCGAAGAATGACCTTAGAGCAGTTTTTGAACTACACCCTTGCCTTCTTTATGTGGCTCGTCCTCGGGCGGGCCACTCTTGAATTCTTCACCCAAGACTTGAACAACTTCTTTTACAGGTTTTTTTATAAATTTACCGAGCCTCTATACAAACCATACAGAGTAGTCTTTCCTTGCTGTCATACCATTTTGTTGCTAACCACTTTACTTTTGCTTAGATTTTTAGTGATAAAGCTTCTTTGATGCGTTATGCTTGACGCACAGAGGTTCTTAAAAGAGCACGAACCTTTTAACTATCTTCCCTCGGAAGTGCTTAAAAGTGTAGTTTATAACCTGCAGGTTCTACATTACAAGAAGGATGAGGTTATATTTCAAGAAGAAAGTGCACCTTTAAGTAACCTTTACATAGTCAGGAAAGGGGTAGTCCTTCTCAAAAAAGGATCAGAGATTTTGGATTATCTCCAAGAGGGAGAAAGCTTTGGTTTTGTTTCCCTTCTAACAGGGAAAGGTCCCTACTCTACCGCTGTAGCTTACGACGACTGCATTTTGTTTTTGCTTCCTGAAAAAGTTTTTAAGAAACTCTGCAAAGAGCACGAAGCCTTTAACCAATACTTTCTGAGAAAGTTGGCAGGCAGATTTGAAAGAAAAAAAGAGGAAGGGAACACCATTTTAGAAAGGTTAGCCAGGGTCCAAGTAAGGGACCTAAGTCCTAAAAAGATACCTGAGGTGGAAGCCAATACCAGCTTAGATATGGTTATCAGTTTAATGGCAAAGGAGGATCACAGGGCGGTTTTAGTTAAACTCCCGAAAGGATACGGCATAATCACAGAGAGGGATATCATAAAACGGCTTTTGGCAGAAGGAAAAGACCCAAAGCAAACCTTAGCCTCCGAAATAGCATCCTTTCCTGTATATGGTGTGAAAGAGGATGATTACTTAATAGATGTTCTAACTCTTATGTCCAAACATGCTATAAGGAGAGTTGTGGTTTTTTCCGATCAAAAACCTGTGGGAGTTTTAGAGGATAGGGACATAATTTTATACGAAAATAGAAACTTTGTTTTTCTTTTTAAAGAAATAGAAAAAGCAAAAGAAGAGGAGGATTTAGCCTTTTTATTCAAGCAGACAACAAAGGCGGTTGTGGAGTTGATTTTGGAAGGGGCAGACCCAGAGAGGGTGGGTAAATATGTATCCGAGCTGAACGACCGTTTTATGAAAAGGGCAGTATTTTTGGCGATGAAAAACCTCGGAGAAGAGCCGTTGGTTCCCTTCTCTTTACTTGTCCTTGGAAGTGAAGGAAGACAAGAGCAAAGCCTAAAAACAGATCAAGATAATGCCCTGATTTACAAAGAAGTTCCCATTATAGACTTTGATTCTAAGGACTATTTTAGAAGGTTTTCCGAAGAATACATAAAGGTTTTGCTAAAGGTAGGCTTTCCTCCATGTCCTGGTAATGTGATGATATCAAACCCAGAATGGAGAGGTTCAGAAAGGGAGTGGCAGAAAAAAATAAGCTCGTGGATAGATACACCAAAACCGGAGAATGTTCTAAATTCTGCCATATTCTTTGATTTCAGAAATGTTTTTGGAGACAAAACCTTGGCAGATAACCTTCAAGAATTTGTGGAGAGAAAAATAAAGGGGCAAAGTCTTTTCATGAGTTATCTTGTGGGGGAGGGCCTAAAGTTCAGACCACCCATAACTTTCCTCAGAGGTTTTGTGGTTGAGAGGACTGGAGAGCACAAAGGGGAGCTTGATATAAAAAAAGGTGGAATATTTCCCATAACCCACGGTATCAGGTGCATTAGTATTGCTAACGGGGTGCAAGAGAGAAACACCTACGACCGAATAAGAAAGCTGATAGAGAAGGGCATTATAGAAAAGAACTTTGGGAAGGACCTTTTGGAAACTTATAAATTCCTAAATATGCTACGATTTAGATCCCAGGCAGAAAGTATAATGAACGGAAAAGAGCCGGATAATTACATAAACCCAGAAAAACTCTCAAGACAGGAAAGGGGACTGTTAAAGGATGCCTTCAGGGTCGTTGAAAACTTTCAAGAACTGCTAAGGGACCTCTTCCACACGAGATTTTTGGAGTAACTTTAAGCTTTAGGAGCGGAAAAGATGGAGAAAACCCCTGAACAAAGGCTTTGGATAAAAGCAAATATCCCAGAGAAACTCTGGAGAGATTATCACTGGCAAATTCAGAACAGGATAAGGACCAAAGAACAGCTTGAAAAATACATAAAACTTTTGCCCGAAGAGATAGAAGGAATAGAGAGAACAAAAGGCTTATACCCTATGGCTATAACGCCCTACTACCTTTCGTTGATGGATCCAGAAGATCCCATGGATCCTATAAGACTGCAGGCAATTCCAAGGGTGGTAGAAGTGGATGAGTCTGTGCAAAGGTATGGAGAGCCGGACGCTCTAAAGGAAGATGGACCTATTCCAGGACTTACCCACAGATACCCAGACAGGGTTTTGGTGCAAACTACCACCTTTTGTGCAGTTTATTGCAGACACTGTATGAGAAAGAGAATATTCTCTCAGGGCGAAAGAGCTATAGGTGAGCAACAGCTAAAACTCATAGTTGAATATGTGAAGAAACACTCAGAAATCAGAGAAGTTTTACTTTCGGGAGGAGATCCGTTGACGCTAAACCCTGAAAAGCTTGACATTATACTTTCGGAGTTCAGGAAAATTCCCCACATAGAAGTTATACGCATAGGGACAAGACTTCCTGTGTTAGCACCTCAAAGGTTCTTTGACGAAGATGTGCTGAAAATACTTGAAAAGCATTCTCCCATTTGGATAAGCACTCACTTTAACCATCCAAAGGAAATAACTCCAGAGGCTCAAGAAGCGGTGGAAAATCTTCTAAGAAGGGGCATACCGGTCCTTAATCAGACGGTCCTGCTAAAGGGCGTTAATGATAACCCAGAGATTATGCTTGAGCTTATGAGAAAGCTAATAAAAATAAAGGTCAAACCACAGTATCTTTTTCACTGTGATCCCATTAAGGGTGTTATCCACTTTAGAACAACCTTGGAGAAGGGTTTGGAAATTATGAAATACCTGAGGGGAAGAATATCTGGCTATGCTATACCCACCTATGCAGTGGATCTACCAGGTGGGAAAGGTAAGGTGCCTTTACTACCCAGATACCTGATAGACAGCGATGGAACAAAGCACACCTTTTTAAGCTGGGATGGACAGAAGGTGGAATACGACATTTGCGAGTTTTAATAGAAGAATTCTTGCATTATATCTTTCCGATAAAAAGATCATCACTATAAACTTCTTGTTTTCGCTGTTTTGTATGCCAAGCGATTAAATTAAAATAACTAATGATGAGTGGGCATGAGATCAGAGAACTTTTTCTTAGCTTCTTTGAAGGTAAGGGACACACGAGGGTAAAGAGTGCTTCGCTAATACCAGAGTCGGACCCAACCTTACTTTTTACCAACGCAGGCATGGTTCCCTTCAAAAATGTGTTCCTTGGCTTGGAAAAAAGACCTTATTCAAGGGCTGTGTCCTGTCAGAAGTGCCTTAGGGTTTCTGGAAAACACAACGATTTGGAAAGTGTGGGATACACCTCAAGGCATCACACCTTTTTTGAAATGCTTGGCAATTTTTCCTTTGGCGATTACTTCAAAAGGGAAGCCATACTCTATGCTTGGGAGTTTGTGACCGAGTGGCTAAAAATTCCAAAAGAGAGAATATACGTAAGCGTGTATAGAGAAGACGAAGAGGCTTACAGAATATGGAACGAAGAGGTAGGGCTACCTACGGATAGGATTTGGAGGCTTGGAGAGGAGGACAACTTCTGGCAGATGGGAGATACAGGACCTTGTGGTCCTTCTTCGGAAATATACGTGGATAGAGGGGAAGAGGCAGGAGAAGAAAGGTTTTTGGAGGTTTGGAACCTTGTTTTTATGCAATACAACAGAGACCAAAAGGGTAGTTTAACTCCACTTCCTAATCCAAGCATAGACACGGGTATGGGTCTTGAGAGGATCGCAAGCATCCTTCAAAACACAAAAACGAACTTTGAAATAGACCTTATAAGACCCATAATAAGCTTTGGAGAGGAGATAAGTGGAAAAGCTTACGGAGAGAATTATGAGCATACAGTAGCCCTAAGGGTAATAGCGGACCACCTTAGAGCCTTAACCTTTGCCATATCTGATGGAGTTTTTCCGTCCAACACCGGAAGAGGATACGTCCTAAGGAGGATCCTAAGGAGAGCCTTAAGGTTTGGATACAAGCTGGGCATAGTAGAGCCTTTTCTACACAAGGGAGTGGATGTGGTAGTGGATATTATGAAATCAGCCTATCCTGAGCTTGTTCAAACAAAGAGCTTTGTTAAAGGAGTAATAAAGGCAGAAGAGGAGAGATTCATAAACACCTTCAAAAACGCCATACCTTTGGTAGAAGAGTTTGTAAGCAGAGCTTTGGAAGAGGGCAGAAGCTTTTTGAAGGGCGAAGAGGTGTTTAAACTCTACGACACTTACGGCTTTCCTTTGGACCTTTTGGAGGAAATAGCAAAAGAAAACAACCTAAGCCTTGATATGGAAGGCTTTGAACAAGAGATGGCAGTCCAAAGAGAAAGGGCAAGACAAAGCTTTAAGATAGAAACCAAAGAGGTAAAGCCCATATACCAACATCTTAAGAACATAGGAAAGATTTCAACTTTTGTAGGTTACGAAACAACCACGAGTCAGTCTAAGGTAATAGCTATATTAAAGGATGGAGAGCTTGTATCTGAACTAAGGGAAGGGGAGAGTGGAGAGATATTTATAGACATCACACCTTTTTATGCGGAAAGAGGAGGGCAGATAGGGGATACGGGGACCATAGAGAGTGCAGAAGGTGTTTTTGTGGTGGAAGATACCCAATCTCCTGTGGAGGGTGTGATAAGTCATATAGGTAAGTTGGTAAAGGGGCGATTGGCAGTAGGAGATTCGGTGCTTGCAATTGTAGAAAGTGAAAGAAGGGAGGATATAAAGAGAAATCATACCGCAACCCATCTATTGCACTCAGCCCTTAGGTTGGTTTTGGGAGATCATGTCAGACAGGCAGGTTCTTTGGTAGCAGACAAGTATTTGCGCTTTGACTTTACTCACTTTCAACCACTTACTTTAGAAGAGATAAAAAAGATAGAAGAGTTGGTTAATGAGCAGATAAGAAAGGACGAGCCTGTGATAACGGAAGAGAAGGACTACAGAGAAGCTATAAAAGAAGGTGCTATAGCTATTTTTGAAGAAAAATACGGTGATAGGGTTAGGGTGCTGAGCGTGGGAGACTTTTCCAAAGAGCTGTGCGGTGGAACTCACGTTTCAAGAACCGGAGAAATAGGATACTTCAAGATAGTTTCGGAGTCTTCCATAGGCGCTGGTTTGAGGCGTATTCTGGCAAAAACTGGCAGATGGGCTGTGGAAGAGTCCTTCAGAGATTCTCAAATGCTTGGACAGATTGCTATGAGTTTAGGTGTAGCAAAAGAAGACGTGGGAGATGCAGTAGAGAGAATGAAGGAGAAGATAAAGGACTTGGAAAGAGAAATTCAGAGGTTAAAGTCCGAATTGGCAAGGATGCAGGCAAGGGACAGAGTAAAAGAGGAAAAAGTAGGTCCATATACCTTCTTCTACGGTCTATTGGATGATGTGGATGGGGAATTTTTGAGAGAACTTTCGGACCAGCTAAGACAAAACAAGCAAGGAGTTCTGGTCTTTTTGGCAAGCAAAAAAGAAGAGAAGGTTTCCACCATCATTGCCCTATCCAAAGACATGGTTGGTAAGTTTTCTGCAAAGGAGCTTGTAAAGGAAGTGGGAACCGTACTTGGTGGTGGAGGTGGCGGAAGGGAAGACATAGCTCAGGGCGGTGGCACAAAGCCAGAGAACTTTGAAAAGGCGGTAAAACTTCTGAGGGAAAAGCTGGGCTAATAGCTGTTCTTTGATTTTTTGCTTAAACCGTATCTCTTTCTCAAAATTTCTCAAAACACCAAAAGCAATAGAAGAAATCCTAAACAGAGTTGTTTTTAAGTCGCATAAGTATGCCTACTTATCCTCAGTGTTTTATAATTTCTATATGCTTTTTGTGTTTTCAGCTCCTTCTGGAACTGGAAAAACAACGGTTGTAAATATGATCCTAAAAGAGGTTGAAAGAGTAAGGCGAGTGGTAACTGCTACCACCAGGCAAAAGAGGGAAGGAGAGGTAGAAGGAGTGGATTATATATTTCTCAGCGTGGAGGAGTTTGAAAGAGGTATAAGGGAAGGAAAATTTTTGGAATACGCAAAGGTCTATGGAAACTACTACGGAACACCAAAGGATCAAGTTTTAAAGAACGAAGAAGAGGGATTTGACTCCATACTGGTTATAGACGTGCAGGGAGCAAAGACTGTAAAGAAGAACTATCCAGAGAGCATACTTATTTTTCTTCTTCCGCCGTCTATGGAGGAGCTAAATAGAAGGCTTTTAACGAGGGGCTTTAGGGACGAAAATCTGGAAGAACGTATAAAAACTGCCCAGTGGGAAATTTCTTGTGCCAAATATTTTGATTACATAGTGGTTAATGAGTTTCTGGATGAAACATTGCAAGCGCTTAAGAATATAATACTTTCAGCCAGACATACGACCAAAAACTTTTTTAGGGACTTGGAAAAACGCGTAAGCGATGATAAAATTATAACCTATCTTAGGCAAGAGTGCCATTGGAGGTAAAGCTATGAGCAAAAGACCTAACATAGAAAAGGCTTTAAAGCAAGTGAGTAGTAGGTATGAATTGGTGCATGCTGCTGTCAAGCGTGTGGAACAGCTTTTGCAAGAGGGAGAGGATATATTCGTTAGGGACAAAGTGAAGAAGGAGTTAATTAAGAAAACCTTTTATGCCATAGAAGAATTGGCAGAAGGAAAGGTCAAGGTTAAAAAGCTAAACGTAGAGCTATGATAAAAAGCCTGCTTTTTCTGCACCTTTTCTTTGTTACCCTTTGGGTTGGCGGAATGGCCTATACCTTACTCTTTCTTAGACCTTCCTTAAGTGATATACCTGACAATCATAGGCTTGGCTTTATAAAGGGTGTTTACGGTAGGTTCTTCTTGGCGGTGTGGTTGTCCATACTTGTCATTTTTCTGACAGGTATGGCTCTTTGGCACGGCTACAGGAAGGATTTTTCCACAAACTTTTTATTTCACCTAAAACTATTCCTCTTTGCCATAATGGTCTTAAACTTTGCCTACATCTACTTTTTCCTATACAGAAAAAATAAACTATCTGCCATCCCAAGCTTAGTCGCAATAAACTTTTTAATATCTATCCTCATTTACATCATCATTTCGTGGATCGCCTAATTTTCGTATTGTTGTTTCTCCTTGTTAATTCTTCTTTTGCCCAACTACCTGAAGAGTATGCCCTATTGATCAGGTTCAAAAGTCAGGATGACATACATGCAGGAGAGCAGATTTTAAAAGACTATCCTAACGCAGTGTTCATAGAGGACCTGAAACTTTTGATGGCGGAAAAATACTATCAGGTGGGAAAAAGGGAAAGGTCTGCGGAGTTGATAAAAAGCATAAATCCGAGGGCTTTAAAACCAGATTATCTAAGCAGATACGCAAAGCTTTGGAGAGAGCTAAATCTTGACAAAAAAACAGCGTTGATAAACCTCCCACACCTTTTTACGGATTATCTAAGGGAGGTGGATCTTACGGAGGAGGAAAGGATCAAGGTAGGTGAGGAGTTGATAAAGAGAAGACAATACAGACACGCAGTGTCTGTTTTATCTGATATACCACAAGCCTGCCATCTGTTGGGCAGAGCCTACGAAAGGTTGGAGATGCAAAAAGAAGCTTTTTTAGTGCTAAAGGATTGCAACACAGAGGACGCTCTCTTAATCCGGGCAAGGATTGCTTTTAATCTTTCTAAGGACCAGTTTATAAAAGCTTTGGAACTTTTGAAGGGAAAACCAGCATACAATCAAGCCCTCTTTTACGCAGGTAGAGTGTCCCTCTACGCAGGAAACTTTCAAGAAGCTCTACGATGGTTTGTTATGATGGAGGACTCATACCAAAAGTTTTTTCAATTGGGTTTAACTCACTATATACTTGGTGATTACAAAAAGGCTTTAGATGCTTTTCAGAAAGCTCTAAGATTTGCATCAAACCAAATAGAAATTTCGGAAAGCCATTTTTGGCTTTACAAAAGTCACAAAGAGCTAAAAGATTTTTCAAGGGCAAGCTATCATCTTCTGCAAGCATCCAAGGGTTTTGGCTTTTACTCCATTGCGTCAAAGGTCCTATTAGGAGAGCCTGTGGTAAGTAAGTTTATGAAGGTCTTTTTGGTAGATGCAGAAGATACATCAACAGCAAGAACTATAAGGAGTATATTTCAAGCAGGCTTTCCATACTATGCTCGCTTAGAGGCTTTTAAAAACATAAACAAAATAACCTCATCGGATATTCTGATCATTCAAAAGTTTGACAATTTTTTAGCCATCAGGTTAGCTGTCAGAAAGTTTGGCATAAACTCTGAAATATACAACTTGGTCGCTTATCCAAAGCCATACGCAGAATTCGTTGAAGAAGCCTCCCAAAGGTTCAATGTTGATAAAAACCTTATATGGGCTGTGATGCGACAGGAAAGTCTCTTTGACCCAGAAGCGGTCTCTCCAAGCAGTGCAAAAGGTCTCATGCAGTTAATGGACTTTACCGCAAGGGAAGTCTCTTCAAAGTATAGAATACCCAACCAGGTGTTCAGTCCAAGGGAAAACATACTGATGGGCACAGCCTATTTGCGGGAAATGCTTGAACTTTGGAACGGGGATCTTATAAGGGCTATAGCCAGCTACAATGCAGGACCAAACAGAGTAAAAAGTTTTATTCAGCATAAAGATCCCTACGTATTCATAGAAACTATTCCCATAGCAGAAACTAGGAATTACGTAAAGCAGGTGTTAAATAACTACTATATCTACCAAGCCTTAGATTGATCTAACCGCCCTGTCAATTCTGTTTAGTGCTTCGTCTATGTCTTCTTTGGTGTGGGCTGTGCTCAAAAACCAAGCTTCAAACTGAGAGGGTGGTATAAGCACTCCTTCTTTCAACAGGGCTCTGAAGAACTTGCCAAAAAGCTCAAGGTTTGAAGTTTTTGCTGTAGAATAATCAAAGACTTCTTTTTCTGTGAAGAACACAGTAAACATTGAACCCACCCTGTTTATCCTATGGGTTATTCCCTTGTCTGAAAGGATCTGACTTATTCCATCGCACAACTGCTGGCTAATCTGTTCTAAGTAAGGGTAGGGGTTTGTTTCAAAGAGTTCAGAAAGGGTAGCGATGCCAGAGATCATAGCCATAGGATTTCCAGAAAGGGTGCCAGCTTGGTAGATCGGTCCCTCAGGGGCAACTTTTTTCATTATCTCTTTCTTTCCACCGTAAGCGCCAAGTGGCATGCCACCGCCTATTACTTTCCCCATACAAGTAAGGTCTGGATCTACAGAATACATTTCCTGAGCTCCGCCCTTTGAAACCCTGAAGTTGGTTATAACTTCGTCAAATATTAGCAAAGCTGAGTATTCTTTAGTTAGCTTCCTTAAGGCTTGAAGAAAGCCATCCTTTGGCAAAACAGTGCCCATATTGCCCGCTATGGGTTCTACTATCACACAGGCTATACTTTCTCCATACTTTTTAAAGGTTTCTTCTAAGGCTTGCACATCGTTGTATGGCAAAACAATGGTAAGGTTGGCTATTTCTTCTGGCACTCCCGGTGTTCCCGGAATTCCTAAGGTTGCCACACCGGAACCTGCGCTAACTAAAAGCCCATCGTAGTGTCCATGATAGCAACCTTCAAACTTAACCACGTATTTTCTTCCTGTATAACCTCTGGCTAACCTTATGGCGGACATGGTGGCTTCTGTGCCAGAAGAGACAAACCTTACCATCTCTACCGAAGGCATGGCGGATACTATCATCTGTGCTAAGGTTATCTCGTGGGCGTTGGTAAGCCCGTAGGAAAGACCCTTCCTAAGTTGTTCCTCAAGTGCTTTTACTACCCTTGGGTGAGAGTGTCCTAAAATCAGCGGTCCCCAAGACATCAAAAAGTCTATGTATTCTTTACCTTCCACGTCCCATAACCTACAGCCTTGAGCATGGCTCACTATTATGGGCTCTCCACCAACCGCTTTAAAAGCTCTAACTGGAGAACTTACACCTCCGGGCATCAGCTCTTTTGCCTTTTCAAAAAGATCCCTGTTTGTCATCGCAGAACTCCTCCAAAAGGGATCTAAAGGTATTTGTTAATCTATGATCGTCCTCCACTTCTTTGTAGGCCGAAACCTTCACTTTACTTACAAACTTCCTTGAGTGTTCTACTGGAACTACTTCGTCCTTTGTTCCATGGGCAATGTAGATATCCACTGGCGGAGTTTCTGGAAAGTTTATCCTGTCTTCTTCTAATATTTCATATCCCTTTTGCAGTATATCCACCGCAAAGTCTTTGTGAATGGTTATCTCAAGCCCCGTATTACACTCCTTAAAGGTTAATTCGCTTTCTCCCTTTAGCCAGCTTTCCACACCCTTATACCCAACTTCCTCCAAAGTTAGTCTCAAAGAACTGTAAGAGGGAGCAAATAGAAAAACTCTATCTATGCACTCTGGGCTGTAGAATCTCAGATAATTTAGGCTCACGTATCCACCGTGGGAACTTCCCGAAAGTATAAGTTTTCTAAATTTTTTGCAAAAACCTTTAACTAAAGCATCCAACACTTCCAAAACTTTGCTGGTGGTAGTGCTCTGATAGTCCATGTCCATAGCAAAGAAGGAGAATTTGCCAGTGCTTAAAGACACATCCCTTATGGCTAAAACCTTTGAACTTCCAACATTGGAAGCAAAACCGTGAAGGTGAATAAGCAGTACCTCTTCGTTTATTTTTTCGTAAATAAACATTGGTCCTTTCCCAATTGAGCTACTCATATTATAATTTAACACAAGGGTTGCCCTTGCCTTGCCTTTGTCAGGGGCAGGCAAGAAGGTTAGTCTCTCTTTGGTTTGAGAGACTACGGATGAACAATTGGACACGGTGCTGTGCTAAAGCTTAAGGAAAGGAACCGATTACAGAGCTTGTTTTTGGAGGTATTGGAAGATCAAAACAAAAGGGAACTTCTTTTGTATTTACTATGCTATGTGCAATTAGTTAAAAAGGAAGGAAGTTTTTCCGTTAGTCTGGATGAATTCCTAAGGTGCGCTTACAGAAGTTTTAGGTCCAACAGGCATCAGTGGAAGGATGTGCTTGTGGAGTTGAACCTGCTGAAAATAACAGACATATACGGTTCGGTTTATTCTGGAAAGGATATATACAAGATCCAAGAGGACTCCCTTTTGTTTATAAGCTTAGATCCTGCTTACGCAGAAGATTTTTATCTGATTTCCAACAAGCTTGTTAAATACTGGGGAATAGTCCATAAATTGGAATACGGTAAGCTTTGGAACGTGCAAGATGCTATTAACTTAGGTGTTTATATTTTTAATGAAGAACTATACGAAGAGTACATGGATTATGCTGAAATTCAAAAAGAAAGATTCAGAAAGGAAGCTGTGTTTTTTGAAGCGCTTGAGGAGATCATCAAAGGCCTAACTGCTAAGAGCGAAAAAAACCTTCTTCATTGGTTGAAAGCTATGGAATTGTTAAAAAAACTACCGGATATATACTATGGCATTAACGTAGGAAAGCTTAAAAAGGATGTTGAGAACAACTGGAAAAGGGCGCAGAAGGGAAAAAAGGTGGAGAAGATAAAGGTGGATTTTATAAAACCATCAAAGAAGAGTAGTTTTTGGCAACGTTTAAAAGAAAGTTTTTTGAGAATATACAGACGTTTTGTGTATGAAAGACCCTGGAACATTCACGTAAAGAATGTAAGATCCAAACCTGAAGAAGAGTGCGTGAATGTTTAAAGAAATATCGGACCCAATCCATCAATTCATAAGGGTCTATCCTGATGAGTTAGAAATTCTGGATACCTTTACTTTTCAAAGGTTGAGGTATGTAAAACAACTGGGTGTTACATACATGGTTTTCCCTTCCGCACAGCACACAAGGTTTGAGCATTCCTTGGGTGTGATGAATTTAGCGGAGAGCATATACGTGGGACTTGGTTATAAGGATAAAAAACTTATGAAAGTTATAAGATTGGCTGGTTTGTTGCACGATGTGGGCCATCCACCCTTTTCCCATACTACAGAAGTACTTCTGGGGGATAAAAGCCATGAAAAAGTAGGAAAGGAGCTTGTACTGTCGGGTGAGCTAAACGAAAGATTGAAAAAAGTTGGTTTTTCTCAGGAAGATATAGAACTTCTCGTTAGGCTTGCATTTAAGGAACCAAAGGACGAAGAAGAAAGGGTCCTATCCCACATTATAACAGGAGAGTTAGGAGCGGATAGGATGGATTATCTCAGAAGGGATGCTTATTTTTGTGGTACCTCTTACGGTTTTTTTGATTACGGTAGAATACTTGGTCATTTGGAAAGAATAAATGGTAAAGAATGCGTAAATAAAAGCGCCATAAGAGCTTTGGAGAGTTTTTTCTTAGGGAGATTTTTCATGTATACGCAGGTTTATTTTCATAAGGTTGTTCGCATTCTAAGCATACATTTGCTGGAGCTTATAAAGGATTACATGGAAAAGGGGCTTTTTTCCAAAGAAAAGTTTCATCAGCTAACGGATGCGGACCTAATAGGATTGGCTTTGAAGGAAAAGAATAACCCTTTGGTAAGAAGGCTCTTTTTAAGGGAACACTTTAGGGAGGTTTTTAGCACGAATAATTGGGATGAATACAGGCAAGTTAAAGAATTCCTGAAAGAGAAGTTGGACGAAAGGGAGCTAAGATTTGATGAAGCAGAAAAGAACGTGATGGACGAAGAGTTTTACCTTAACTACGATGGTGTTTTGAAAGGGCTAAAAGAAGTATCCCCGCTTATGAAAAACTTGCAAAAAATAAGGATATACAGAATATACGTAGAGCCCCGGTTAAAAAGCCATGCATTACAGTATCTTAAAAAAGCTTCTTGAAAGTCCAAAGGGTGCCACTCTAATTTGGATATACCTTTCCACAGGTGTAGGCGTGTTTTCCTTAGCGGAAATAGCGGACACTCTTTATCTTTCCCTGTGTATCCTCTTCATTCTCCTTGGTGCCATTATGGATTACAAAAACTCTTATCCTATAAAGCGCATACTTTTGAACCTTTTGGGAATAGCACTTACTTTTTACTTTGCCTTCCAAATTAGCCTTGACAATCTTGTTGAACCCCTTTCTAATCTGCTTCTTACGCTCCTTGGGATTAAGTTTCTTGAAGAAAAAAAGCCAAGGGACATGTATCAGATCCTGCTCCTTAGCTTGCTATGCCTTTCCTTAGCTACCCTTTACAACCTATCCATCAGCTTTTTGATAATGCTTACGTTCTTTAGCCTTTTGGGTATCACCTCCCTTGTGTTTATAAATGCCTACAAGCAAAATCCCAAAAACTTTCAACCTTTAGAAGTTTTTAAATATTACTCAGTAATTTCTTTATCTCTTTTTGTAGCGGTTTTGTTTCTATCCGTTCCCTTCTTTGTTTTCCTCCCAAGGAGCCATTTTCCTCTCTTCGATGTCTTCGGCAGAAGTGATGGGCTAAAGACTGGTATAGCAAGCGAGGTATCTCTTGGAAAGGTAGGTGAGATACAACAGGACAACACAGTAGCCTTTAGGGTTTTTGGTCTGTCGCAGGACATAAAGGAACCTTACTGGAGGGTGCAGGTGTTTGACACTTACGAAGGAAACAGGTGGATTAGCACGCTTAAAGAAAGCTTTTCTCCTCTAAAAGGTATGGGAGATATCAGTTATACGATTATTTTGGAGCCACATTACGAGGACCACTTACCAATGCTAGATTATCCTTACAGTATAGGATCCTTAGAAGGCATAAAGGGACAGGTTTTTGTCCGTCCCGGCGGGGCTTTTAGGTTATCCACTAACATAAACAGGACTATAAGGTATACCGCAACCTCTATTTCTGAACCTGTTTTGAGTTATGAAACTCTTTACGATGCATATACTGAAGTGCCGGAGGATGTGCCAGAAAGCATAAAGAGGCTGGCAATGGAGTTAAGTAAAGGGGTGATGGATGAAGAGGAAAAAGTCCAAAGGGTGATAAAACACTTCAGGGAAGGAGGATACAGCTATAGCTTAAAGTTAGAAAGCTACGAAGGGGATCCTCTTGAATACTTTATTTTTGTGTCTAAGAAGGGTAACTGCGAGTATTACGCAAGCGCCACCGCCCTTATACTTAGGATCATGGGCATACCTTCAAGGGTGGTGGGAGGTTTTAAAGGAGCTATGTGGAACAACTATGGAAACTATCACATTGTAACCAATTCAATGGCACATGTTTGGGTAGAAGCATACATAGATGGCAGATGGGTCAGAATAGACACTACCCCAAGTTATCAATCTCCAGCAATTAAACGTATATCAAGTCTTGCATTGCTAAAGGATGCTATTGTTTCTTTTTGGTATACCAACGTAGTGGGTTTTTCCGTAGAAAAGCAGATAAGTGTTTTTAGAACCTTTGGAAAGGGGCTTAAGTGGAGTGTAAAGAAGGAAAATCTAAAAGTGGTATTTAAGTATATCCTTTTAGTTCTTTTGATGACCACATTCTTTTACTTGGTTTTCTTGTACTATACAGAGCTTAGAAAGACGCCGGATAACCTGTATAAAAGGCTTGTGCAAGTCTTAGAGTCGAAGGAAGAGCCAGAAAGACTGCTGGAAAAGTTCAAAGGAAGGGACTTTTACCATTACGTAGAATACATAGTTAGACTTTACCAAAGGCACAAGTATTCTAATTATAGGGTTTATCCCGATGAAGTAGAAAGGGGCTACAGGGCTTTAAAGGAGATAAAGAATAAACTCAGTAACGCTGATCACTCCTAACCTTGATTACAGTATGCACATTTCCCCTTGGATTGAAGTCCCCGATAACCTCCAAGAACTTAGGTTTTAGTTTTTCTTCTAAAGCTTGGTATATTTCGTTTGTAGCCTGCTCGTGGGATATGTATCTGTTTCTGAACTTGTTTAGCCAAAGCTTTAAGGATCTTAGCTCTATTATGTATTGATCGGGTATGTATCTGATTTTTATGGTAGCATAATCTGGATAGCCAGACCTTGGACACAGACAGGAAAACTCAGGAAAGGTTATCTCTATAAGATAGTCCCTCTCCTTTGAGGGGTTTTCCCACGTTTCCAACTCAGCTTGTTCTATGGCTATTTCTCCATACTTTTTTTCCATAAAAGAAATTATATACGCTTTTCTCCAAAGTTCTGAATCGCTTATAATTTATATATTGAGGAGAGGTGACCGAGTGGCCGAAGGTGCAGCACTGGAAATGCTGTGTACGGGTAACCCCCGTACCGCGGGTTCGAATCCCGCCCTCTCCGCCAAAGCACTATGAAAAGAGCAATTTTAGCACTTGAAGATGGAACCTACTTTGTAGGATACTCCTTTGGAGCTGAAGGAGAAAGCTTGGGGGAGGTGGTATTTAATACCTCCATGACTGGCTATCAAGAAATAATTACAGACCCATCCTACAAGGGTCAGATTGTTGTCTTAACTTACACCCAAATAGGGAACTACGGCGTAAACCCAGAGGACGTAGAATCTGATAGGATTCAGGTAAACGGCTTAGTAATAAAAGAACTTTCGGGTATTTACAGCAACTGGAGGGCTACAAAAGGATTGGATGAATATCTTAAGGAATACGGAGTGGTTGGTATATGGGGCATAGATACAAGAGCTTTAGTAAAGAGGATAAGAGAAAAGGGAGCAATAAAGGGGATAATATCTACGGTGGACCTAAACCCAAAAAGCTTAGTTGAAAAAGCCAAGAACTATGCAGACATCTCTGAGTTGGACTTGGTAAAAGAAGTATCAACAAGGGAGATATATCACTGGAGAGATGGAGACTGGGATTTATACAAAGGATACCTTAGATTTGAGAGGGAAAAACCCGTCATAGCTGTAATAGATTTTGGCGTTAAAAGAAACATACTAAGAAGGCTTGTGCAAGAAGGAGCGCGTGTGGTAGTAATACCACCAGAAGATGCTCACAAAAATATAGAAAAACTTCAGCCAGATGCGATCTTTTTATCCAATGGTCCGGGAGATCCACAAAGGGTGGTGGAAGGTATAAGGCTTGTGAGGGCTTATATGGAAAAGTTGCCTATAATGGGTATATGCCTTGGGCTTCAAATAATAGGGTTGGCGCTGGGAGGGAAAACTTTCAAGCTCAAGTTTGGCCATCACGGCGGGAATCATCCTGTGAAGGACCTACGAACAGGCAGAATACATATAACCGCTCAAAATCACAATTTTGCGGTAGATCCAGACACATTAAAGGAAGTGCAAATTACCCATATAAACCTTCTTGATCAAACCTTAGAAGGTTTTAAGCACGAAAGCTTGCCAATCTATTGTGTTCAGTTTCATCCTGAGGCTTCCCCGGGACCACATGACGCCTTTGATGTTTTCAAAGAGTTCATCCAACTTTCATGCGCTTACAAAAATTAAGCAACACGAAGATATACCTTATGGTTTTCCTCGTCTCCGTAGGATTCTTGGTAATAATTCTCAGGCTGATTTACATCCAACTCTATGGGAGAACTGAATACATAGAAAGGGTCGTGGAGAAGTTTCCAAAGGCAACTGTAGAAAGGGTGCCGGTATACAGAGGAGCTATAAAAGACAGAAAGGGCGTAGAGTTGGCTATTAGCTTACCAACTTTTTCGGTATTTGCTTTTCCACAAGCCGTTAAAAATAAAGAGGAATTGGCAAGAAGGCTTTCTGCAGTGCTAAATCAAAAGGAAGAGGAAATATTAAAAAAGCTTAACTCTGATAGGAAGTTTGTGTGGCTGGCAAGACAGGTTGATAGGGAGTTTTTAAACTACATAAAGGGAGTCATAAAAGACACTGGAAATCAAAGTGCGGTTGGCTTGCAAGAAGATTACAAAAGGGTTTATCCTCATGGTTATTTAGCCAGTAATCTTATAGGTTTTGTTGGGGCAGAAGGAAAAGGTTTGGAGGGCATAGAGTATATGCTAAATGATAGGCTTTACTCAAGGGAGGTAAAGAAGGTTTTCCTCTACTCACCAAGGGTGGGAAGGATGGCTTTGAACCTTGAAGAGGAAGAAAAGGATTTCACAACAAGGGATGTTCAGCTGACTATAGATTTTGGTATTCAGGTTATCCTTGAGGACATTAAACAGAAGATAGTAAAGGATTGGAAACCTAAAAGGGTTGCTTTAATCGTAATAGACCTAAACACTGGAGATATTCTCGGCATAGCCAACTATCCCCATTATGACCCAAATAACTTTAAAAAATATCCTATTCAGAATAGGCGAAACTATGCGGTTACGGACCTTTTTGAACCTGGTTCGGTAATGAAACCCTTTTTTGTAGGACTTGCCTTAGATAAAGGATATGTAAGCTTTAACTACGTTGTGGATACAGAAAACGGAAAAGCGGAATTCTTCGGTAGAACAATAAGAGACGTTCGTCCTTACGACCGTCTTTCAATTGATCAAGTAATTATAAAATCTTCCAACATAGGAACTGCAAAGATAGCAAGGTTTTTGTCAAAGAAAGACGTGGAAGAACTCTTTAAAAGTATCCACTTTAATTCCTCCTTTGGTATTTTGCCAGGAGAAGCAAAGCCAAGGCTTCCTGACTTTAACTATCCTGCCAACATAATATACGCCAGCATTGGACAGGGTTTGGCTGTCAACCTTCTTAATTTATGCGTAGCCTTTGGAGGACTTGCCACCAACCAGATCGTAAAGCCACGCATAATATACGAACCAGATAAACCAAAAACTGTCCTCACCGATAAACTTTTTTCCGAGAAAGTGTTAAGTTGGTTACAAAAAAATATGATTAGAGTTGTGGAGGAAGGAACCGCAGTAAATGCTAAATCGGACTACTTTACCATAGCGGGCAAAACAGGTACTGCTCAGAAGTTTGATACAAAAACAGGGAAATACTCCATGGAGAAGGTTGTTGCCTACTTCGTGGGATACTTTCCTGCTACCAATCCAAAGTTTGTGGCTGGCATAATGGTAGATGAACCAAAGGGAAGAGCATTTGGTGGAACTGCAGCTGCACCGTATTTTAAAGAACTGGTTGAAAGGGTAGCCTTTTACGAGAGGTTAGAACCCGATAAGTTCCACCACAAACAGTAGCAAATTAAGGAGACTGTAGAAGCTTTTTCCGATGAGTCCTGCACTTACATTAATTTTTGAAAATTTTTCAGTTTGCTATTTAATACGCTGTGTGAGAAATTACCTAAGCACATACTTTTGCAGATAAGACAGTTTGGCAGTAAATAGATATAGTCTGATAAAAAAAGATTTTATTGTATAGCTATTTTTTGTATCAAATTTCTATACTGCATACACATACTTTCAATGGAAAATTCCTTTGCTGTTTCATAAGCATTTTTTGACAGAAAACTTCTTAACTCTTCACTGGATAGAAGCTTATCTATATAATTTGCAAGAGAAATGTAATCTTTTGGCTTAAAAACAAAACTGTTAAAATTATGTTTTGCAAACGGAACAACATCTGTGCTGATGATAGGCTTTTTTAAAGCCATGGCTTCCAAACTTGACATTGGAAATGCTTCTCTTATAGAAGATGTTATATACAAATCACAATTTTTAATATACGGGAATGGATTCTTTACAAAACCTACCAAAAAAACTTTATCTTCTATTTTTAGATTTCTGATTAGATTTTCTAACTCGCTTTTTTTACTGCCTTCTCCAAGTATGTAAAGATATGGTTTTGTTTTAGAATAATAGACACCTTTTATCAACGTTTCAAAATCTTTATCATCACTTAATCTTCCCGCTGATACTATACAAGGCTTTTTTAACTCAGGTTGATATTCTTCAGACAGTTTATTGATTGTTTTTATATCAATACCATTATAAATTACCTTTATTTTGCTAGGATCTAATTCAAAAAATTTTACCAAACCATCTTTAACTTTATCTGAAACCGCTATTATTAAATCAGCATACTTGTAAAAATTTTTTATAATTCTTCTCTCCTTTTTTGAATAGCATTCAATAGTAACATGTTCAACAAGGATTAAGTTAGATTTTATCAAATTCTTTGATTTTAAATAAGAAAGCCTTGTATTCATATCTCTTAGGTGAGATATTATAATGTCGTAATCTTTTAAGGTTTCTTTAAGCCTGTATAGCAGCAGTTTTTCGTATAAAAATGATGGAAGAGGTGGTTTTTTGTTAAAAATTACCTTTGGTATAAAATCAATGCTTAGTTTTATAATATTTTTTGCTATTATAAAATCATTTTCATATTTATCCTTAAGACAGTTGTATATGTTTATTGCTACTCTTTCTGCTCCACCGCAAGATAAAGTATTAACTACGTGTGCTACTTTTAGCATTATATAATCAAATCATCCTAATCTTCGAACACTATAAACAGTTTTATCCAATAATTTTACCATATTTCCTTGCTAAGAATACTATGGAGGATTTGTGAAATAATAAAATAGCCTTTTTCTTAATGAACTTTATATTTTTAATGATATGACACCCTCCGACAAACTTGGAAGAGAGCTTAGGGATCTGAGAATATCCCTAACCGACAGGTGTAATCTTAGGTGCTTTTTTTGTATGCCCGAAGGGCAAGAATACGAGTTTCTTAAAAGGGAAGAAATACTGAGCTTTGAAGAGATAGCAAGGGTTGTGCGTATAGTGAAGAACCTTGGAGTAAAAAAGGTAAGACTCACTGGAGGTGAGCCTTTACTTAGAAGACACTTAGAAAAACTCGTAGGTATGATAAGGGAAGAGGTGGAGGATATAGCCCTTACAACCAATGGTCTTCTTTTGAAAGAAAAAATAAAAGATCTTTTCTTTGCTGGTTTGAAAAGGGTTACGGTAAGTCTTCCTTCACTCAGGGATGAAAGACTGTCTCGCATAGTGAGTAGGAATGTAAAGGTAGGTCAGATACTAGAAGGTATATACAAGTCTATTGAGATTGGGGTTTTAGTAAAGGTAAATATGTGTGTGGTGAAGGGTGTTAATGAGGATGAGATCTTGGACTTTGTGGAGTTTTTCAGACCGTTGAGAGTGGAGGTGAGGTTTATTGAGTTTATGGATGTGGGAAATCTTAACGGTTGGTCTTTGGAGAGGGTTTTTTCCGCAAAAGATATACTGCAAACTATATCAAGCCATTACAAAGTTCAGCCTTTGGGAAGGTCAAAAAAGGGTGAGACAGCGAATAGGTTCTCTTTGGAAGATGGCTACACCTTTGGCATAATAGCGTCTGTAACTGAGCCCTTTTGTGGCGAGTGCAATCGCCTTAGACTGACTGCAGATGGAAAGCTTCTGACCTGTCTGTTTGCTTCCAAAGGATACGATCTCAAAAGCCTTCTCAGAGCTGGAGTGGAAGACAGTCAAATAGAGAATTTTATAAGGACAGTTTGGGAAAATAGGAGCGATAAATATTCAGAGGAGAGACTTGAGCTGTTAAAGAAAGGTATAAAGCCTAAGAAGATTGAGATGTTCAAGATTGGGGGATAAGATGAAAAACAAAACGGTGTTTGTTTGTCAGGAATGTGGATATGTTTCTCAAAAGTGGTTTGGAAAGTGTCCATCCTGTGGTGCTTGGAACAGTATGGTGGAAGAAAGAGAAAGAATTAACTTGAAACACACAAATTACGTGGAGTCCTGCAAACCCTTACCTTTGTGGGATACGGAGGAGGGTGAGAGGCTTTTTACAGGCTTTAGCCAGCTTAACAGAGCCCTCGGTGGGGGTATAGTAAAAGGTCAAGTAGTGCTCATAGCAGGTGAGCCAGGCATAGGAAAGTCCACTTTACTTTTGCAGTTGGCGGAAAGATACTCAAGGAACTACGGGAAGGTGCTTTATGTTTCTGGCGAAGAGTCTGGTTCTCAGATAGCAACAAGGGCAAAAAGGTTAAACCTAACGGGAGATGGGCTATATGTGCTTGCGGAAACCAATTTAGAAAACATACTGGAAGCTTTAGATTATGTGAAACCCAGTTTGTTGATAGTAGATTCCATCCAAACGATTTACTCCACCGAATTAGAATCTGCCCCCGGTTCTGTCTCCCAAGTTAGGGAATGTGCTTACAAGCTTACGCAGGTGTGCAAGAAAAAAGACATACCAATATTCATAGTAGGTCAGATTACAAAGGAAGGGGCTATTGCGGGTCCTAAGGTTTTGGAACATTTGGTGGATACTGTGCTTTACTTTGAGGGGGAAAGATTTAGTTTTTATAGGGTATTGAAAGTTATAAAAAACCGCTTTGGTGCCAGTGGAGAGGTAGCGGTATTTAAAATGACGGACAAGGGTTTGGAAGAGGTGCCAGAGCCTTCGGCTCTTTTTCTTCAGGAAAGAACGGGAAGTCCCGGAAGTGTAGTCTTTCCACACGCAGAAGGAAGCAGGCCAGTTCTTTTGGAAGTTCAAGCCCTAACCATAGATGCCATTTACACTACACCCCAAAGAAGGTCTCAGGGCTTTGACCTAAACAGACTTGCCCTAATATTGGCGGTTCTTGAGAAGGAAGCTAAAATATTTACCAGAGACAAGGACGTGTTTGTAAATGTGGTGGGGGGTATGCAAATAGTGGAGCCGGCGGGGGATTTGGCGGTAGCCTTGGCGGTTTGCTCCTCCATAAAGGGTAAGTCTCTTGGAGACGTGATGGTTTTTGGAGAGCTGGGACTTGGGGGAGAGGTCAGGGCGGTTCATTTTCCAGAGCTAAGACTACAGGAAGGCAAAAGGTTTGGCTTCAGAAAAGTAGTTTTGCCAAAAAGCTGTGTGTTTGAAGCGGATGGTATGGAGATATACGGGGTATCCCATATAAGGGAAGCCATAGACCTTCTACTATGAAGGTTTTACTCGTAGAGGACGACAAATTGCTTGGAAAAAGTTTAAAGGAATTTTTAGAGTCAGAAGGTTTTATTACAGATTGGGTGTGGGACCCAAGGGAGGTTTTGGACCTATTGGAGGTGAAAGCTTACGATGTTATCGTGCTTGACCTTATGATGCCACACGTAAGGGGAGAGGACCTGATAAAGAGGATCAGAGAAAGAGACAAAGAAACACCCATACTGGTTTTAACCGCAAAACGCAGAATTGAAGACAAGCGCACCTGCTTTGAACTCGGAGCAGACGATTATCTGAGCAAGCCCTTTGAGATGGAGGAGCTGATCCTTAGAATAAAAGCACTCTACAGAAGGAGAAATCCTTACGATGTGGTGGTAATAGGAAATGTGGAGGTTTGCTTGAGCAAGGAAGTGGTAAAGGTGGATGGAAAGATTGTCCCACTGAGTAAAAAAGACTGGCTTATCGTTAAGCTTTTGGTAGAAAACAGGGGCACTTATGTGTCCCAAGAAAAAATACTCAACTATGTTTGGGGCGACGAGCCTGTGGGAGAAGATGTAGTCAGGGCTCACATAAAAAGTCTCAGAAAGCTTTTTCCCAAGGGATTCATACAAACCATGAGGGGAAGAGGATACAAAGTTGGCTGAAAAAACAAAACTCACACTTGCCTTTGCTCTGCTTTTAACTGTAGGTTTTTTAGCACTGAATACGCTCCTTTTCTTTGAATTAAAAAAGCATGTGGAGGAAATCATATACTACAAAGCTTATGCCCATTACTTGCTGTATTCAATCAATCCAAACCACAGAGGGGATGAAAATTTTGCACTGTCGGAACAGATGCCTACAGGTTTTGCATATACCTTCAGGGATCCAAAAGATCAGCTTAAAAACGTTTACGTGGTGGTTAGAGAGGGGTATTTTACGGAAAACATAAAACCCAGTATAAAAAGGATCCTTGCTATGCAGTTTTTGTTGATTTTTTCATTGGTAGCGCTCTACCAGATGGTTTTGGAGGTTTTGTGGAAGAGGGTGGAAGAGGGTAGAGATTTTAGCAAAGCTTTAATTCAGTCTTTGACCCACAAGCTTGGAAACTTCATATCAGTTCAAAAGACAAACTTAAGCCTTCTAAGAAAGAAATACTCAGCGCAAGCCTTAGATAGAATGCAAAGGAGCGTAGAACTACTTGAAAAGGACATAGGTTTAATTTTGAGACTTTCACAGGAAGAGGTAAATCCCCACAGAGTTTGGACCAACCTAAGGCGAAGTTTGGAAAATACCGTAAGTTTTCTTAAAGAGGACCTTGAAGGTAAAAAGCTTTTGTTAAGGTGTGAAGAAAACATATACGTCTTTGTTGATGAGAGGGAGCTGGATGACATTCTTTACAATCTTCTGAGCAATGCCATAAAGTATTCAATCAGTTTTATCTACGTAAAAGCTATGATTTACAAAAATAGACTAATTCTAACCATCCGCAACGATTTTTTAAACACCGGTGGAAAGGGCATAGGCCTTGGCCTTAGGCTCCTTGAAAAACACATCAAAAGATTGGATGGAGAGCTAACAATTAGGGTAAAGGAAAAATACAACTTGCACGTTTGCTTTAGAGAGTTTAAGGTATAATTTGATTATGAACTTCATCAGGGTACAATTGATCTATCCGGAAGATAAGGTAAAGGAACCTTTGCTCTGTGCCCTTTGTAAAAACTTTGACGTTGTGGTAAACATAAGGACCGCTAAGGTGTCCAAGGACGCTGGTATTTTGACTGTTGAGATTGACGGGGAGGCAGAGGAGATAGACAGGGCTATAAGGTTCTTAGAAGAGAAAGGAATAATAGTTCAGCCTATAGAAGGACAGATATTTACGGAATGACGGTCTCAGACCTCGGAGAGTTTGGACTGATAGAACATCTTAAAGACAAGTTTTCTTTGGCGGAAGTGGGGGACGATACCGCTTGCATAGAGCTTGGAGGAGAAAAAATCCTTCTTACCTGTGATAGTCTTTTGGAAGGAAGGCATTTTTTGCCCTTTTATCCGATGTCTGCGGTAGGTTGGAAGAGTGTTAGTGCTACAATCAGCGACATAATAGCCAATGGTGGAAGGCCCCTTTATTTGCTTGTAACCCTTCTTCTTCCAGATTTAGAGCTAAAGAAAGTGGAAGAGCTTTACGAAGGTATGACAAGGGCATGTGAGTTTTACGGAACTAAGATAGTGGGGGGCAATATAGTAAAGTCAGAAAAACTTGGGTTAGACCTTTTTGCTATAGGGCAGACAAGGAGGTTTGTGGGTAGGGGTTCCGCAAAGGTGGGAGATGGGGTCTTTGTTAGTGGAACTTTGGGCGATTCTTTGGCAGGGTTGGAACTTTTGCTTATGGAAAAAAAGAGCTATGAGGACTTTGAACTTAGCCTGATAGAAAGACACCTAAGGCCTACCGCAAGGATAGATTATGTGGGACACATATCAAAGTATGCCAACGCCAGTATGGACATAAGCGACGGGCTTGCTTCAGACATCAGACACATGGCAAAAAGAAGCGGTCTAAGATTTAACATCATCAAAGAGAAACTGCCCCTTTCAAGGGAGCTTTACGAGTTTGCAAAAAAACACGGAAAGGACCCATACCAATATGCGCTGAAGGGTGGCGAGGATTACCAGCTTCTTTTTACCCATCCACCGGAGAAAATAAACCCCTTTTTGGACATGACTCAAATAGGTTATGTGCAGGATGGGGAAGGGGTTTTTGTAGATAACAAACCCTTGGAGGAGTACGGCTTTGATCACTTCAGAAGTTAAAACAAAGGTGCTTATAGTGGAGGACGACAAAGGGGTAGGTACAACCCTAAGGACTATACTGGAAGAAGAGGGCTATGATGTGGAGTTAGTAGATTGTATGAGTAAGGCAAGAGAGATAGCCCAAAGGGAATACTTTCACGCAGTTCTTTTGGACCTTTGGCTTCCCGACGGCAACGGCCTTGACTTTATAAAGGAGCTAAAAGAATACCTTCCCATGTCTCCCATAATCGTAATAACCGGACACGGAAAGACAGAGCATGCGGTAAGGTCTATAAAAGAGGGAGCCTTTGACTTTTTGGAAAAGCCCTTTTCTATGGAAAAGCTATTGCTAACGCTGAAAAAAGCCCTTGAGCTTTCCTATGTGCCTCAGAAGGACGAAGAGGACATAGTGGGGATAAGCAAGTCCATAATGGCACTCAAAGAGTTGATAAACAAGGTAGCCAAAAGTAATGCAAGCGTTCTGATTCTTGGAGAAAGTGGCGTGGGTAAAGAGTTGGTTGCAAGGCGTATTCACAAGCTTTCTCAAAGAAAAAATTTTGTAGATCTAAACTGTGCTAACATTTCTGACGATCTGTTTGAGTCAGAGCTTTTTGGTTACGAAAAAGGCGCTTTTACCTCTGCAGTTTCAAGGAAACAGGGAAAGTTGGAGCTTGCCCACGATGGGACACTGTTTTTGGACGAAATAGGGGACCTCAGTCCCAAAGCTCAGGCAAAGCTTTTAAGGGTTTTGGAAACAAAGCAGTTTAGCAGACTTGGTGGTAATCAGATAATAACTTCAAACTTTAGGTTGATAAGCGCATCCAACAAGGACATAAGGAACATGGTGGAGAAAGGCACGTTTAGGGAGGACCTGTATCACAGAATAGCAACCATAGTCATACACGTGCCACCTCTTAGGGAAAGGACGGAAGATATACCCATCTTGATTGAACACTTCCTCAAAAGGTATGCTTGCAGAAAAACATTCACCGAGGGAGCTTTAAACATGTTAAAAAGTTATCGGTGGAAGGGGAACGTAAGGGAACTGAAAAACTTCGTAGAAAAGCTCTGTATTCTTCACGAGGGGGAACAGGTTTCCAAAACCGATGTGGAAAAGTTTCTCGGTGTTCCTTATGAAGAAGACATCAGTTTTTTGTTTGCGGAAAAGGACCTGCGCACCGCCAAGCAAGCCTTTGAAAAGCTATTCATCCAAAGAAAGCTTAAAGAATACAACAACGACGTGAAAAAAGTAGCCCAGGTTATAGGCATAGACCTGTCCAACCTTTACAGAAAAATAAAACTCTACGGAATAGAAGTTTAAAATTTACTTCATGGACTACCGAACCTTAGAAAGCTGGGACAAAGAATACTTTTGGCATCCCTTTACCCAGATGAAGGTTTATAGAGAAGAAGAGAACCTAATATTTGAAAGGGGAGAAGGGGTCTATCTGTATGATGTAAAGGGAAGAAAGTTCATAGATGCCATATCTTCCCTTTGGTGCAATGTCCATGGACACAACCATCCAAAGCTAAATCAAGCCATTATAGACCAACTTAAAAAAGTTGCTCATACAACAACCCTTGGAAGTTCAAACGTGCCGGCCATAGTCCTTGCTAAAAGGTTGGTGGATATAACACCACCCTGTTTGACAAAGGTCTTTTACTCAGAGGATGGAGCGGAAGCGGTAGAAATAGCCATAAAGCTTGCTTATCAGTATTGGAGAAACAAAGGGCAAAAAAGAAGGATATTCATAACCCTTTCTCAGGCTTATCACGGAGACACATTAGGAGCGGTCAGCCTTGGAGGAATAGACCTATTTCACGGAGCATACAAGGATATAATCTTTGAAACCATAAAGCTTCCTTCTCCTTATCTTTTTTGTAAAGAAAGATACGGAAAGCTTACGGAGGAATGCAAGGAAGAGCTTTTGTCACTTTTGGAGGATATACTGAAAAAAAGGGATGACATAGTCGCTGTGAGCTTGGAGGCAGGGATACAAGCTGCGGCGGGTATGCTTCCCTTTCCAAAGGGCTTTTTGAAAGGAGTTAGAGAACTTACAAAAAAATACGATGTTTTGATGATCGTGGACGAGGTTGCCACCGGTTTTGGAAGGACGGGGACTATGTTTTACTGTGAGCAAGAGCAAGTTTGTCCAGACTTTATGTGTTTGGGTAAAGGTATAACCGGAGGATATCTTCCCTTGGCAGTCACCTTGACCACAGAGGAGGTTTTTAACGCCTTTTTGGGAGAGTTTGGGGAGATGAAGCACTTTTACCACGGACACACCTACACAGGAAACAACTTAGCCTGTGCGGTAGCGTTGGCAAACCTTGAAGTTTTTGAGGAGGAAAAGACCTTAGAAAAACTAAAACCTAAGATAGAATACCTTTCAGAAAGACTGAAGGAGTTTTGGCATCTTGACTTTGTGGGAGATGTGCGTCAGCTTGGGTTTATGGCAGGCATAGAGTTAGTTAAAGACAAGGAAAAGGGCATTCCTTTCCCATATGGTGAAAGAATGGGCTTTAAGGTTGCTTACAAGTGCAGAGAAAAGGGGGTATTTTTAAGGCCCTTGGGGGATGTGATGGTTCTAATGATGCCTTTGGTGGTAGAAAAAGAACACATAGACCAGGTGGTTGATGCCTTAAAGTGGGCTATTGAAAGCTTGAAAGGATGAGAATTCTTATAAAGGGTGGTAGAATACTGGATCCGTCCCAAAACTTGGACCTTGTGGGGGACTTGCTCATAGAAGACGGAAAAATAGCGGGTATAGACAAGAGAATAGAGGTTTCTTATGCAAAGGTTTTTGACGCTAATGGTTTGCTGATCTGTCCTTCCTTTGTGGATATGCACGTGCATCTTAGGGATCCTGGACAGACATACAAAGAGGACATAGAAAGCGGTAGCAAATGCGCAGTGGCGGGAGGTTTTACCACAATTCTTTGCATGCCCAACACAAAACCACCTATAGATTCTCCGGAAGTAGCGGAGTATGTTATAAGAAAGTCCAAAGAGGTAGGACTCTGTCAGGTGCTCCCTGCGGGTGCTATCACAAAGGGCAGACGGGGAAAGGAGCTGACGGATTTTTATGCGCTCAAAAAGGCTGGCTGTCCCGCTCTAACGGACGATGGCTCTCCCCTTATGGACTCAGGGCTTATGGAAAGGGCTTTAAGGCTTGCAAAACAGTTGGACCTTCTTGTGATGAACCACTGCGAAGATGACAATCTATCAAAGGGACACATAAACGAGGGATATGTTAGTTCCCTTTTGGGTATAGCCTACAGAAGTCCTTCTGCGGAAGATATCTTGGTAGCAAGAGATTGCATACTGTCTTACTACACGAAAGGAAGAATACACATCCAGCATCTGTCTTCCAAACTTTCTGTGGATATCATCAGGTTTTTTAAAGAAAAGGGTGCACCCGTTTCTTGCGAAGTCAATCCTTATCATCTTCTCTTTGACGAATTAGAGCTTTTAGAATCTGGTGCTAACGCAAAAGTTAATCCGCCCCTTAGAAAGGAGGAAGACAAACAAGCTTTGCTGGAAGGCATAAAGGACGGAACAATAGATTGCATAGCGACGGACCATGCACCTCACACAAAAAGAGAAAAAGCAAGCTTAGAAAGTGCCATGCCGGGTATGATAGGACTGCAAACCGCACTTCCCATGTGTTTAGAGCTGGTAAGAAGGGGTATAATAAGCCTTGAAAAGCTGGTTTATCTTCTTTCTTTGAATTCTGCAAGGCTCTTGGGAGTAGAAAGAGGTATAAAGGTAGGAAAACCTGCCAATTTGGTGGTTTTTGACCCCGAAAGGGAATGGATATTGGACGAAAAAACCAACCTTTCAAAGTCTCAGAATACTCCACTTTGGGGAAAGGTTTTGAAGGGAATGGTGGTGATGACCTTTTGGGAAGGGAAGATGGTTTATAATGCGGTATCTTGAGAGAGCTAAAGGTGTTGGAGTGCTCTCTATGGATTGTTTGTCTATGCAGAGGAGAACTCTTTTGTTAGAAACTTCTTTCACTTAAATTTAAATAATTGGAGAAAGCGGTATGGAATTAGAAGTATTGGTAAAAAATCAAAAGAATAGGAAGCTAAGAGAAATAGGACAGAAGGTTTTGGAAGACCGAAGGTTAAGCCCAGAAGATGCTATAGAGCTTTTTTATTCAAACCAGTTGGCTTACATAGGTGCCCTTGCAGAATGGGTAAACAGAAAGAAAAACGGAATGTTTGCCTACTTTATAGTTAATCGTCAGATAAACCCTACTAACATATGCGTCTATCAGTGTGATTTTTGCGCTTTTGGAGTGGTAAAGTCTGACCCTAAGGCTTACGAAATGAGCGTGGAAGAGATCCTTGAAAAAGTTAAGCAAACCTACTTGCAGGGAGGAAGGGAAGTGCACATAGTGGGTGGTGTGCCACCCCATTGGAGGGTGGAGGACTACGTCTCTTTAGTGAGAAAAATAAAAGAGAGGTTTCCAGAGGTTGTAGTGAAGGCTTGGACCGCTGTAGAAATACATCACATGGCAAAGATCTCAAAAAGAAGCTATGAGGATATTCTCCTTGAGCTTAAGGAAGCGGGCCTTTCTGCCATTCCCGGAGGTGGTGCGGAGATCTTCTCCGAAAGAGTGAGAAAAATAATAGCTCCATATAAAGCCAATGCGGAGGAATACTTAGAAATCCACAGAACAGCACACAAGCTTGGCATACCATCAAACGCCACCATGCTTTACGGTCATGTAGAAACTTACGAAGAAAGGGTGGAACACATGCTAAGGCTTCGGGAACTTCAGGACGAAACGGGAGGCTTTCAAGTTTTCATTCCCTTAGCCTATTGGCCCGAAGGCACGAGACTTGGAGGAAAGCGCACTTCTTCGGTGGATGACCTAAAAACCATAGCCATATCAAGGCTTTTCTTAGACAACTTTGCTCACATAAAGGCTTATTGGATAACGTTGGGAGAAAGAGTCGCACAGATAGCCCTCAACATGGGAGCAGATGACTTAGACGGGACCATAGAGGAGGAAAGGATAGTCCACGCCGCAGGCACCAAAAGTCCTTACAAACAAACCAAAGAAAAACTTATAAAACTTATCAAAGAGGCAGGAAAAATACCGGTAGAGAGGGATACCTTTTACAATTCGGTAGCGATCTATTCTTAATGGGAAGGATCAGGCTCTTTATCCTCTTTCTTGTTTTTCTTGCTTTTTTCATCGGCATAAACATAGCCTTTTTGGATAACTTACGCAAGATATGGACGGTAGGCTTTCCTCTAATACTCCTGGTAATAAACTTGGATCTGTTAGTTTTGATCTTAGCCTTTTTTCTGTTCCTTAGAAAGTTTATAAAAACCTACCTCCAGGCTCAAAAAGGAAAACTAAGAAAGAGACTTTCCAGTATGCTTTTCCTTTACATGTTCTTGCCTGTCCTTTTTCTGAACTTAGCATCCTCTGTGGTGCTATTGCAATCAACAAAAACCTTTGTAAGCTCCCAGCTAAAGGACGTGGTAAAGAAAACGGAAAACTTAAAAGAAAGCATTGAAAATCAGGAAAGGGAAAGAGTAGAAATTTACAGAGCTTTTTTTAGCTCGGTTCTTAAAAGGGGAGAGAGTTTGGAGGATTATTTGAGAAATTTAAAACAGGTAAAAAGTGTCTCAAAGGTAGAAGGGTGCGTAGAGCAGGAAACTGCAGATTTTTTTGTGCTTTGCGTTGCTGAATACAGAATAGAGGTTTTTAAAGATAGAGCCTTAAGAGAAAGCATAAATTCCCTTTATGAGGTTTCAAGGGATTTGAGAAGCCTTGTTAAGTCAAGGGACATAATAGGGGGTATATATCTATACTTCCTTGTGCTTTTGTCCTTTGTTGCCCTGATTGCCTCTTTTTGGTTTGGCAACTTAGTAGCAAGATACATAAGCATACCTTTGGAGGAGCTTTCTTCAAAGGCAAAAGAAATTGCAAAAGGTAATTTTGACGTAAGCTTGAAGGTCTATAGCACGGGGGACGAAATATCTCAGTTAGCCCAATCCTTTTCTTCTATGAAGGATGAACTAAAAGCCTTTTATCAGCGTTTGGAAAAGGAAAAGGAATTTTTTAAAGCCCTGGTGGAGAACTTGCCGGTGGGTATAAAGTTTATAAGCAAAGAGGGGGAGGTTTTGGAAAACAGGGCTTACCACCAGATAGATACAGAGGACCCTCAGATTAAACACACTAAGCTTGAAACTTCTTACGGAATCATACACATATACGAAGACCTAAGGCCAGTTGTTATGGCTGAAAGGTTTAAAACCTGGCAAGATGCGGTAAAAAGATTGGCACACGAGATAAAAAACCCACTAACTCCCATAAAGCTAAACTTAGAAAGGTTGCAGTCCCTTGCCCAAAAAGGCAAGCTAACCCAAGAGGAGGTTATAAGGGTATGTCAAATGCTACTTGAGGAGATAGAAAGAATAAAGTCTGCGGTAAATTACTTTAGAGACATATCTTACAGCAGGGAAATAAAGATAGAGAGCTTTGACCTGGGAGATCTGATAAGGGAGATGGGAAAACTTTATCCTACCTTAAATTTGGAAGTTGTAGGAAATAGCGTTGTCAGAGCAGACAAAAGCATGATAAAGGAGTGTTTCTTTAATCTTTTTAACAACAGTTTGGAGTGGGGCGCAAAGAGTGTAAGGATATTTTTAACAGAGAAGGGATTTACTTACGAAGATGACGGAAAGGGACTAAAAAAAGGGGAAGAGGAGAGCATATTTTTACCTTATCGTTCCTCTAACCCACAAGGTATGGGATTAGGCCTTTCGGTAGTCAAGCACATCTTTCAAATGCACGGTTGGGAAATAAAGGTAATTCCAAGGGAAAAAGGTTTTTATGCGCAGGTTCTATTCAAACAAGGAGGGTAGTATTTGCAAAATTCTTATAAAGTGGTTTTCCCAAACCGTTTCCAATACGTCTGAAACCGCCCTTTCTTGTTCTTCCCGGCTGAGAGCTTTAAAACTTTCGGACTTAACCCCTTTTTCGTGTAGTAGAAGTGGAACAAAGAGCTTACCCATAGAGTAAAACAAAAAGCAAAGTTCCTTTTCAGAAAGCTGTCGCAAACCACCAAAGGTTTTATAAGTTTTCACAAAAGCCCAATTAGCCCAAAAGCGCACATCTTCGTCCTCCAACCTCTTTTCGTAGCCCCCTACATACATACACACCAAGGCCCTTAAAGACCTTTCCTCTGCCTCCGGATAGAGCTTTTTTATTTCACTTTCGTATATGGAATAATCCTTAGATCGTATAGCTTCGTATTCTTTTAGAAAACGCTCTTTCCACTCTGCATACCTAAAAAACTCCCGAAAAGGAGTTTTCAACCGGGCTCCTCCGAGTATTCGTAGTCAGGACAGTTTAGAGTTGTTAAATCCACCTCGGGTATGTGTTCCTCCACTATGTTGTGATATCCACACACAAAACATTCAACCACAACCGCATATCCAGAGTGCAGGTGTCCTATATCCCATCCGCACAGGGGACATTCTCCTTCGCCAGCCTTTAAAACGCTCAGCAGTCTGTTGCCGTTTTTTATGGCATTTTGGGCATCCTTTACCCTCTGTATTGCTTTCCTTAGCTCATCGGTATTCCATTCCGCACCGCAATCCAAGCATCTAAACTCAGCATAATTGCCTTCACTCAAAAGCTTTATAACTCTCTTTGAACCGCACCTATCATCTATGCAGATGTTTCCTACCATCTTATTCCCAAGCTTATCCAAGATAGCTTTGAAGTCCTCCTTTCCTAAGGTCATAGGTCTATCCTTAACTTTATAGCCACAGCATTGGCATTCGGCCTCTACCCTTGGATAAGGCTCGTCATACTCGCAAACCTTTAAGGCTATTCTCCTACAGTAGGGACAAAGTTCTAAGTGGGTCAAGCATATCATAATCAAAAATTATATTCCCATCCGCCGGGATGTAGAAAATTGTTTTGAAAGTATGCTCCATATTTCATTTATCAAAAGCCAACCCCTTTTTGAAAGTCTTAGGTTTTCCCCTTCTTCTATGAAAAACTCCTCCAAGCCCTCCGGAATAGAGCCAAGCATATGCTTTGGAACACCATATATCGTCCTTAAAGCTACAAAGAGGTAGTCTTTTATAAGTTCTTTTCCTTCCAGTATTTCTTCTTTTTCCACGGGTTTTTTGCCATTCAGGATTGCGCTTCTGTAGGCTTGCAGGTTTTTGTAGTTGCCAAACCTTCTTTTATTCACAAAGCTCCATGCGGACACTCCAAGTCCCAAAAACTCCTTGTGGGTCCAATAAAGTAGGTTGTGCTTGCACTCATAACCTTCCTTTGCAAAGTTGCTTATTTCGTAATGAACAAAGCCCAAAGAACTTAGCTCTTCAGAAAGGAAAAGAAACATTTCCTCTATTTCCTCTTCGCAAGGAAGCTTTAGGCTTCCCTTCTTCCAAAGCTCACCAAAAAGGGTGTCCTCGTAAGGAGTTAGAAGGTAAGCAGAAAGGTGCGTGATGGGAAGGTCCCTTAGTATGCTTATCTCCTCCTTAAGCTCTTTCAGAGTTTGTCCGGGAAGTCCGTATATTAGGTCTATGCTTATATTTTTAAAGCCTACAGCGTGGGCTTGTTGAATGGCTTTAAGACTTGTTTCCCGTGAGTGCTTCCTTCCCAAAAACCTTAGGTTCTTCTCCAAAAAGCTTTGGACTCCGAAGCTCAGACGATTTATCCCCAAACTCAGAAGCTCTTCAAAGTCCTCCGTTCTGTAATTCTCCGGATTGCATTCCAATGTAATTTCTTCAACTCCTCTTAAATCCAAAGACTTAAAAAACTTCTTCCAAAGCTTTGTAGGCACAAGGGAAGGTGTTCCACCGCCAAAGTAGATAGTCCTTAGGTTAAACTCTAAGTCCTCATAAAGTTTTAACTCCATTTCTAAAAGTTTTAGATATTCTTCTGATGGCTCACCAACAAAAGAAACAAAATCGCAATACGGACACTTTTGATTGCAAAAAGGAATGTGAAAGTATAGCCCCTCAACCATGGGAAAAGTTTATAGGTTTGCTTTTGATCTCCCTAACTATTGATAAACCTACACCAAAAAGGAGACTAAAGGTTAAAATTGCACTACCGCCGTAGCTAACAAAGGGTAAGGGCATTCCCACCACCGGCACAAGCCCCATAGCCATACCAAAATTTACGAAAACTTGGAAGGTAAGCAAAGAGCAGAAAGTTCCCAAAAACAAAACCTCTTCCTTTATATCTGCCTTCTGAGTATAACTGAACAATCTCCAGATGATAAAGAAAAAAGCGCTTATGAATAGAAAGCTAAGCCAAAATCCCATCTCTTCCGCTATGACTGAAAATATAAAGTCTGTGTGTTTTTCTGGCAGAAAAAGCAGATGGGCTTGGGTGCCTTGCATAAAGCCCTTTCCCCATAATCCACCTGAACCGACCGCTATGACTGACTGAATGAGCTGATAACCACTGCCCGCATAGTCTTGGTATGGGTCCAAAACTGCTAAAATTCTACTCTTTTGGTAATCCTTCAAAAGGGTCCAAAGAAGTGGAGAGGAGATAACCAAAACGACGAAGGCTATTATAAAGTATCTCAGTTTTAGACCCAAGAAGAATAGTGAGGATGCATAAATGACAAGGTAGGTCGTAGCAGTCCCTAAATCGGGTTGTTTTAGAACCAAGACAGAAGGAACCGCAAAGGCTAAGGAAAACGTAATAAATTCTTTGCTACGCAGTTTTTCTATTCTGGGCAAAATATAAACGCTCAGAAGAAGAAGGGAAAACTTCATAAGCTCGGAAGGTTGTATGTTTATGGGACCTAAGTCTATCCACCTTTTGGCACCATAAACCGTTTTCCCTACAAAGGGGACAAGAACAAGAAGCAAAAGGTTTATTCCGTAAAATATGGGTGCATACTCTAATAAAACTCTAAACTTCAGCATTGAAAGGGAAAAAATCAAAAGCCAGCCAAATAGTAAGTATAGAGCTTGTTTGAAAAACAGTGGGGACACACCCTCTGAATAGGTCGCACTATAAACCCCCAAAAGTCCAATGCAGGAAATGAAAAAAAGAGAAAATACAAGCACAAAGTCAAGGGACTTTATTAAGCTATTGATATAGGACTTTACCACAGGTTGGACACCTTACTTTTTCACCTCTTGTTAGCTTAGAGTAAAGTAAAGTGGGCAGTTTTGTCCCGCAATTACTGCATGCGCCCATGTCTGCTTTTACAAAAGGTGGAAAGCCCACCTCCCTTTTTAGTCTTTCGTACTCCTCAAACACCTGTTCGCCCAAGTTTCTTTTCAAAGACTCAAGGTCAGCCTTGTGCCTATCAAGGTCTTGTTCTACTTCCCGCTTTTCTTTCAAAAGTTCTGCCTTTTCTTCTTCTAATCTTCTTAGTTTCTGTCTTCTTGAGCTATTATGCAATTGGCTTTCCAGCTTGCGCCTTAAATCCTTTAACTCCTTCAACCTTTTCTCTCCTTTGATTATACAATCTTCGTTTTTAGCTTTTTCCCTCAAAAGGGCTTTGTATTCTTCTGCTTTTTTTACCACTTTAGCCCTTTCCTCAAACTTTCTTAAGTTCTCTTTGCAAGATCTTATCTTTAACTCCTCTTCTCTTATTTGGTCTATCACATTGTTTAGCTCGCATATTATTGTTGCTTGCTCTTCTAACATTTGATTTATGCTTGCTTCTAATTCCTTTAGCCTTTGGCTGACCCTTTCTATGAACCTTTCCCTTTTTATGATTTCTTCCTCTTGTTCCTGAAACAACAGCATTTTTGAGAAAAAATCATCCTTCATACTCCTATTTCTACCAACACCGCACTACAGCGCCTGCAAACTTCTCCCTCAAACTCCTCTTCTGTGTAATACATCCAACACCTTGGACACTTTTTACCCTCCGCTTTCCCTGCACCAACCCAAAGGCCCGGGAAGTTCTCGGAAGGGATTTTATGCTTTCCACCTTCTCCAAAAGAAACCCTACTAACGGTAAAGATATACTTTAAATCTTCCTTATACTCTTCAAGAACCTTCATAACTTCATGATTACCCCAAAGGAATACTTGGGCTTCGTAAGGATGATTGACCTCCTTTTCTTTTCTGCACAATTCTACCGCAGACATGATTTCGTCTCTTAAGCTTAGTATCAGTTGGTAATCCCTCAAAAGCTTTTCGTCCTTTAACTTTTCTTTTGGTGTGGGGAAAAGGCTCAAGAAAACGCTTTCCGGAAGGGAATTATCTATCCTTCTTAGATGCTCCCAAACCTCTTCTGCGGTAAAGCTAAGGAAAGGAGAGATGATAATGGTTAAGGCTTTAGCAAGTTCAAAGAGGACGGTTTGGGCAGACTTTCTTTCCCAAGAGTTTGGAGCATAGATGTATAGCCTGTCCTTTAGCACGTCCAAATAAAAAGAGGAAAGCTCCACAGTGCAGAAGTTCTTTATCAGATGGAAAACCCTGTGGAAGGCATAGTTTTCGTAATGCTCTAAGCTCTGCTCTATCACACCTTGAAGGTAAGAAAGCATCCATCTGTCAAGGTGATGAAGGTCTTGGTAAGGAACTGCGTTTGAAGGTTCAAAGTCATAAAGGTTCCCCAAAAGGAACCTAAGAGTGTTTCTGATTTTTTTGTAATCTTCTGCAAGCCTTTGGATTATACCCTTGCTGAGTCTTAGATCCTCTGAGTAGTCTTCTGACACAACCCAAAGCCTTAATATATCTGCTCCGTAATCTTTTATAACTTCCTGAGGAGAGACTACGTTTCCAAGGGACTTGGACATCTTTCTTCCCTGCTCATCCACCGTAAAGCCGTGGGTTAATACCCCCTTGTATGGAGCTTGCCCATAAGATGCGCAGGATTCAAGCAAAGATGCCTGAAACCATCCTCTGTGTTGGTCTGAGCCTTCTAAATACAGGTCTGCTTTTTCTATGCCTCTGCTTCTTAAAACAGAGGCGTGGGATGAGCCAGAGTCAAACCAAACGTCAAGGATGTCCTCTTCTTTTCTAAACTCTTTGGAACCACAGTTGGGACACGTGTAGCCCTCCGGTAATAGCTCTTTTTCGCTTAGCTCAAACCAAATGTCCGCGCCCTCTGGGCTTTCTTCTATAATCTTGGCTATTCTTTCAAATATTTCTTTTTCTGCTACTACATGCCCACAGTTTTTGCAATAAAAGACAGTTATGGGAACTCCCCAGTATCTTTGGCGGGATATACACCAATCTGGCCTGTTTTCCACCATAGACCTTATCCTGTTGTATCCTGAGGAAGGTATCCACTTTACTTTGTCTATTTCCTTTAGAGCAATCTCCCTTAGTCCTTTCATGGATATAAACCACTGTGGAGTTGCTCTAAAGATGACGGGATTTTTACACCTCCAGCAGTGAGGGTAAGAGTGCCTGTAGGTTTCTTGATGAAGGAGCAAACCCCTTGACCTTAGATCTTCCACTATCAGTGGATTTGCTTCAAAAACTCTTAGACCTCTTAAAAACTCCTCTACCTCTTCTGTAAATCTACCTTCGTCATCCACTGGAGCATAGGGCTCAAGTCCGTATCTAAGACCTACTATGTAGTCCTCTCTACCGTGTCCCGGTGCCATATGCACAATTCCGGTGCCTGTGGAAAGTTCTACAAACTCAGACGGATAAACCTTTCCTACCCTTCCCCCATAAGGCGTGTAATACTCCAAACCTACCAATTCTTTACCTAAAACTTGCTTTACAACTTCTCCTTCTAACTTTATCTTTTTCTTTATTTCCTCAAGCAGTGCTTTTGCAAGTATGTAAGTTTCATCTCCACTTTTGAAAAACACATACTCAAACTCTTCACCTACCATAACGCCTAAGTTTGCGGGTAGGGTCCAAGGGGTGGTGGTCCATATAAGAAGGTATGTTTTTTCCAAATCCTTCAATGGAAACTTTACGTATATACTTGGACTTTCCTTTTCGTGGTATTCCACTTCTGCCTCCGCTTCCGCAGTCTTATCGTAAATACACCAATAAACCGGCTTTTTACTCCTTACAACTAAGCCCTTTTCAAAGATCCTTCCAAGCTCTCTTACTTCTTGCGCCTGATACTTTGGGTCCATAGTAAGGTAAGGATTGTCCCAGTCTCCTAACACTCCAAGCCTTATAAACTCCTCCCTTTGCACCTGAACAAACCTTTGGGCATAATCCCTACAAAGCCTTCTGAACTCTACCTTTGACATATCCTCCTTTCTTAGCTTTTTGCTCTTTAGCTCTTTCTCTACCTGTTGCTCTATAGGAAGGCCGTGGCAGTCCCACCCTGGCACATAATCCACTCTGTAGCCTCTTAAAAGCTTGTATTTGACGATAACGTCCTTTAGGATTTTGTTCAGGGCGTGTCCTATGTGTATGTGTCCGTTGGCATAGGGTGGTCCATCGTGAAGGACAAAAAGCTCTGCATTCTTTCTTAGCTCCTGCACTTTTTTGTAAAGCCCTTCCCACTTTCTTAGGATCTCTGGCTCCCTTTTGGGAAGGTCCGCTTTCATAGGAAAGTCGGTTTTTGGAAGGTTCAAGGTATTTTTGTAGTCCATAAGAAAGATATTATAAGGAGTGTTCCCAAGGCTTTCCACTTAGCACTTCTTCAAAGGTGTATGGGCATTCTGAAGGGAAGTCCTCTTTTGACGGCAATCTTCCAAAGAACTTCTCCGCCAACTCTTCGTTGTCCCTGAACCACCTTACTAAGTTCTTTATCGCTATTTTCCAAGCTCGATCTATTTGCTCTTGTGCCTTCTTTTTTACTGAAGGCATATCTTCAAACAAAAGCTCCAGCTCGTCCCTTGCGTTTAGGATGCTTTTTATCCAACCTTTCCCCATACTCTCTTCAACTTTAAAGTGTTCAAGCTTATAAAGGTGTTCCATTATTATAGCCATGTAGCTTATTGCACTGTCTAAATGTCTTCTTCCCATATCTTCTATTTCTTCAAGCAGGTTTTCCCAATCTACCTCCTCGTAGTTTTTTTCTTTGATAAGCCTTAAGTTCTCTTCAACCCAAAGAAGAAAATCTCTCTCGTAAAGCTGTTTTATGTCTTGCCTAACCATAGATTTTATCCCAAGGCTTTCCACTTAGCACTTCTTCAAAGTTATATGGGCATTCCGAAGGGAAGTCTTCTTTTGATGGCAATCTTCCAAAGAACTTCTCCGCCAACTCTTCGTTGTCCCTGAACCAGCTTATCAGGTTCAGCACAGCTCCCTCCCAAGCCCAGCTAAGATTTTCCTCTAACTTCCTTCTGAGTGAAGGTTCTCTCTTTAACATAAGCTCCAATCTATCTCTTGCATTAAGCACGCTTTTTATCCAACTTTTTCCCATTTTTTCGTCAATTTTGAAGTGTTCAAGCTTATAAAGGTGTTCCATTATTATAGCCATATAGCTTATTGCACTGTCTAAATGCCTTCTTCCCATATCTTCTATTTCTTCAAGCAAATTTTCCCAATCCACTTCCTCGTAGTTTTTTTCTTTGATAAGCCTTAAGTTCTCTTCAACCCACAGGATAAAGTCTTTTTCGTAAAGCTGTTTTAGGTCCTGCTTAAGCTTTGGCATAGAAGTTAAATATATGCCCCCAGGTGGGGGCAGACATGGTTTAGAACTTCCAGTTCAAACCGATGGATATAGCGTTTTGGGAGTTTTGGGCTTCAACCTCAAACCCCATACCCATGTTATCAGTTGCCCTTACCTTCTTGTTGAACGCATGCTTGTAAGCGATGTCTATACCAAAGTTCTTGGTAAATTCATAGCCAAGACCAAGGGTAATGTGGTGTTCTGTAATAGCTGGAAAGCCTACAAGATTGAAGAGGGCTATTTGAAAATCACTAAATGGTGCGGTAAGATTAGGTATGTTGTTAGCGTTCATTAGATTTTTAGCCCCACCTCTTATAGGGGACTTTCCGTAGTTATAGCCAGCCCTGAGGGCAAGCTTTTGGGTTGGTTTGAACTCACCACCTACGGCTATGACCCACTGATCCTTCCACTGAAAGTGTTTGTATCCCTTTGCATCTCCCCAGTTTATCCATCTTATGTCCATACCCACTTTGAAGTTTTCCATAGGCTTTATACCCAAACCAAAGGCAAGCTCCAGCGGTTGAGTGAGTTTGAAGTCTTCAAAGGCGCCATCCCCGTTACTATCAAAAACCCTTTTATAGGTCATATTCACTGGGCTTTGGTAAGTCAAACCTGCGTAAAGGAAGTCTCCCATGTTGTAAGCTAAGCCTATCTGAACACCTACGCCGTATGTTTGAGATTGGCCACCTCCAGCGTTCCAGCATTCCCCAGGATTCGGAGCATTATTACCATTAACGTCAAAACACAAATTAGCCCCCATGTCTAAAGAACCGTAAGCCAGATGAACAGCACCAGACACGTATATAGCGGAGTTTATTTTGTAAGAAAGGGCTGGGATCACTCTCATGAACTGAAACGTGGTGTGCATGTTAGCAAGGAGTGGGTCTTTGTTTCTGTAATCCACACCCATACCAGAGACACCAAAGGCACCTATTCCAAAACTTAACTTGTCATTTATTTGATGGACTATTCCAACCTCTGGGACTACGAAAAAGTCCGCTTCGCTGGTAGCTGATGCTGGTGGGGGTACAGGTGGTGCATAAGGTGTGACATTAGATTTTGCCTTTACCTTTGGCATAAATAAAATTCCACCAAAGCTTAGGTTAAAGCCTTTGTAGTAGCTCATCCAAGCTGGGTTTCTAAAGATGGTATCGGTGGGACCTACGGGCATACCTACACCTATACCACCCATACCCCTTGAGGCGGGAGAGACACCTATTAGGTTGTCCCCGTTGGTAGCAAGGGATGAGCCAGAAAGTCCTAAAAGTGCCACCACTAAAAGGGCTTTTTTCTTCATAATGACACCTCCCTTTGGTATTAGTGGTAGATTTTAATCAAGGAAACTTAAGAAAGCAATTAAGAAGTGATTATGAATTGATAAACTTCACTTATAAAGCATTGGCTATTGCAAAATCTCGCGCTTATAAGTTTTAAAGAACCCACTAAGTATCAAAAATAATTTAAAATCTTTTTTTCATAATGAAGCCCCCGTCTGTAGCGCTAACTGTAAAGTCCTTTGACGAACAAGTGGTAAGCGCTTGTACAGGTTGTGGCTGTGCTTGTGCTTATGTGCTTTACAAAGAAAAAGGCCAGCTTGTGGATCTTTATGGACACCCTGCGGACCCAAAGGGTATGGGAAGTTTGTGTAGTAAGGGTATAACCTACATACAAGAGATTACCAACAATCCTTTAAGACTTATAGGTTTTTATTTGAACGAAAGAGAACCTGTCGCCCTTTCCGAATCTGAAGCCTTTGACATGGCAAAGCGGAAACTAAAGGGAAAGATAGCCATAATTTTGGATAGACATTTGTCTAGTCTTGAGGAATACTTGTTGGCAAGGTCTGTGGGTGATGTTTTTGTGGATGCGCCCGTTGTGGATTTTAAGCCCTCCACTGTTTTCTTTAACAGATGGCAGGATTTTAAGCTAATACTTAGTTGGGAGGCAGAACCAGTATTTTCTGAAGTTATGTCCATGAGATACTTGGTGGATGCGGTGGAGAAAGGCTCAAACCTTGTGTGTGTGAGCTCAAGGTATTCTACAGTTTGCTCAAAGGCAAAAACAAAACTTTTGATGAACCCTTTTCAGCAAATAAGTTTTATGAAAAAAATAACACAACCAGAGCACGAAGACCCCACCGCAACCGCACTTAAGAAAAAGCTCTACCTCCTTGGAGGATTACTGCTCATAAGCACAAACCTTCTATCCTCTCCTTTCAGAAACAGCGTTTTAAACATACTAAAAGACCTTATCAAACACTACAGCGTAGAATATAGCTTTGTGGGTGACCTTATGCCTTTCCCCGCTATGGAACTTGAAAAATTCGTAGAAAATTTTGAAGAATACGATAGCTTCATATTCTTTGGCAATCCCCTTATTTACATACCAGAGCAAATAAGACAGGAAATTAAAAACCGATTTTCCATACACTTTACGCTCTTTCCCAACCTCACTTCTCACTACTCCACTCTAATCATAGGCGCTTCCAACTTTACAGAGAGGGACTTTATAGCATACAGAAACTCCTTTGGAAGAGTCTATTTCTGTCCCCAAAGCGTATCAAAACCCAAAGGTGCGGTGGTCCCCTACGAGTTTCTTTCAAGGCTTTTTGACATAAAGGTAAGGTTAGAAGAGTTCATTACGTTGGATACTTCCTTGGAAGGCACAAGCTTAGAACTTCCTTCAATTGAAGGCAAGAGTTTTGAGGAAAAACAACTGCCCCAAGGAGTTGTTTTACACACTGCTAACTCCCTTGTGGAAGAGCTTGGGCATTGGAACCCATGGACCCACAGCATGGAAAAGTATCAGAAGGCTTACATATCAAAAAAAACCGCAGATAGGCTCAGAGTTAGGGACAAAATAACGCTAAATGGTAAAGTTTTTGAGGTTGTTATCAGTCCAAACATAGCAGACGAGATGGTTTTTATTCCTTCCTCTTTTGAAGAGTTTCAACCCTTTGACCCTGGACACAGCGTGGGTAGTTTTTGTAAATATCCATTCTACAGATACGAGGTGCTGGAGTGATAGTTGGGTTGTGTAAGAATGAATTTGCGGAAGGATACATACTCAGAACCTTTGGCTTAGATGCGAAGTCTTTAACTTATTCTCAAGTGGTAAATTGGATTGGAGGGGTGGATATATACTTTAAGGACGAAGAGTCTTGGCAAAGGGCTAAGGAAAGTCTTGGTTTTTACGTGTATGCGGACAGAAGGGTGGAAATGGAAGAGGTGGTGGGAGAGCTGTTGAGGGAAAGGGGGCTTAAACTTGCTGTGGCAGAAAGCTGTACAGCGGGTTTGCTTTCCGCTCGTCTCGTAAATGTTCCAGGAAGCAGTAATTACTTTGTAGGTGGTTTTGTGGTGTATTCTAACGAGTTAAAAACCAAGCTTTTGAGCGTAAAAAAGGAACTGCTGGAAAAATACGGAGCGGTTTCCGAAGAAGTTTGTAGGGCTATGTGCATATCCGCTTTGGAAGAGACTGATGCGGATATAGCAGTTGCCATAACTGGCATAGCTGGTCCATCAACAAGCGAAAGAAAGCCCGTAGGACTTACATACATAAGTTTATGCACGGACAAAGAGGTTTATGTTGAAAGGCACATCCTGCGTTTTAGCAGAAACGAAAATCGCTTTTTGGCAACCCAACTTGCCCTAAACCTAATAAGAAAATTTCTTTTGGGAGTTTTAAAATGAAACGCATTCATCCTACTGCCATCATAAGCGGAGAGGTTGAGCTTGAAGAGGATGTAGAGATTGGACCCTACAGCGTGCTTGAGGGAAAAATAACCATAGCCAAAGGAACTAAGATAGGAGCGAGGGTGAGCATAAAGGGAGAGGTTAGCATAGGAAGGGATTGCAAGATATACGACGGTGCGGTCATAGGAGAAGAGCCTCAACACCTTAAGTATGCAGGAGAGGAAACAAAGGTAATTGTAGGAGACAGGGTAATAATAAGGGAATACGTCACCATTCACAGGGGCACGCCCTTTGGAACAGGAGTGACTGTTATAGAAAGCGATGTTATGCTTATGGCTTATGCTCACGTTGCCCACGACTGTGTGGTAAAAAGAGGGGCTATATTGGCAAACTGTGCTACGCTTGGAGGTCATGTAGAGGTGGGAGAGTATGCATTTATTGGTGGCCTTTCTGCAGTCCATCAGTGGGCAAGGGTTGGAGACTACGCTATGGTGGGCGGTGTTTCGGGAGTTTCCTTAGACATTCCACCTTTTACAAGGGCTTCTGGCCAACACGCCCACCTATACGGTATAAACACCGTAGGGCTGGAAAGAAGGGGATTTTCAAAAGAAAAGATAAACATTCTAAAAAAGGCCTACCGTATCCTTTTTAGGAGCAATCTTTTGAGAAGAGAAGCCATAGAGCTTTTGCTCAAAGATTACGGAGAACATCAGGAAGTTCTAAGACTTGTAGAATTTATCCAAAGCAGTAAAAGGGGAGTAGCAAGAGATGCAGGTAAAATCCTTTAGTCAAAAACTTCTAAGAAGATCTCCCGCATTCTCCTTAGACTTTCAAAAAGCTTTTCCTCAAAGTCTTCTGGATTCATGCCAATAGAAGAAGCTACCCTCTGTCTGTCCTTACTGTTTAAGACAGATCCTGCATTTTCCTTAGATAGCCTGTGTCTTGTTTCCACAAGCCGGAGAAAAAGGTATATGTCATAAACTTCTTTAAGAAGCTCGTGCTTTGACATCAGCAACCTGCAGGCTTTTAACATTGAAGGTTCCCTTATACCTTCCAAAAGCATATAAAACTGGATCAAAAACTCCCCGTCTATAAGACCGCCTTTTCCAAACTTTATATCAACCACATCTTTATCTTTTTTTGCGTTGCCTTCTAAGGCAAAGCGCATATCCCTTATTTCTCTCCTCTCCTTTTCTGTGATGGGTTTGCCAAAAAGGAAGTCTTTAAGAATAGATTCAAACTCTTCCTTTAAAGCGGTATCTCCCACGATGAACCTTGCCCTGGTCCAGGCGATCCTCTCCCAAGTTCTGGCGGTTCTTTCGTAGTAATCCCTGTAAAAGCTTATGGACGGCAAAAGTTCTCCTTTGCTACCCATAGGTCTTAGCCTAAAGTCAAGCTTGTAGAGATATCCTTCTGAGGTGTGCAGGGTTATGAACTTTATCATCTGCTGGGCTAACTTTATTTCTTCTAAGCTCGGGGACTTTCCAACAAACACCAAATCTAAATCTGAACCAATGGTAAGCTCCATGCTTCCATATTTGCCCAAGGCATACAGCACTAAGCTGTGATCTTTTATTTTCAGGTGTTCCCAAAGTTTTTTCATTAAAAAGTCCGCAAGAAGGGTAAGGCGGTTAAAAAACTTTTCAAGTTTTGTGTATCTATCTTCTTGCTTCAAAAGATAGACCAAAGCTATGCGCACTTCCCAAACAGTTTTAAACCTTCTAAACAGATTTTCCGCACTCAAACTAAGGATTTCCTTATATTTTTCAAACTCCTCTTCAAGTTCTTCTTCTTCCGGATAATCCTGATACAGCGTTAGCACATCCTCCACCAAATCCGGATTCCTGCTTATCAAAGTGGAAAGATAGGAAGACAAAGAGAAGACTTTGCAGAGCTTTAACCTAAAGTCTTCCTTTGATTTGCTTAGAATCACCCTCCTTCCCGTAGGATTAGAAAAGAACTTATCCAAGTTGTTCAAAGTTTCGTCTGGGTCTGGCGTTTTTGCTATGTGATTGACCATTTGAGGTAAGATCTTTATAAGCTGTTTCCTCTCTTCTGAAGAGAGCCCTATGCCCACCGTTCCTTGTGTGTAGTTTAAAAGTATGTTAAATGCCCTTGTTGGATTTTTAAATCCTAAGGAAGATAAAATCTCTTTTCCCGCATCCGCATCGCCGTTTAAGAGCACAGCCATAATAGGGTCAATCTCTTGCTCTTCTTGTGCAGGCAGGATACCATAAAACATACTGCTTACCTTTTGGGTGTAAGTCCTAAACATTGAAAGAAACTCTTTTTCTTCTAAACCCATAAGCTTGGCTATTTGAGTGGCTTCAGACTCGCTAAAGCTCTGGGTTTGCAGACAATTTCTTAGCTGTATAGTGTGCTCCAGCTTTCTTAAAAAGGTGTATGCTTTCTCCAAGAACTTTACCTCTTCGTCAGAAAACACACCTTTCTGATTTAGTTTCCAAAGTGCCCTAAAGGTATTGCTCTCCCTAAGAAAAGGATACTTTCCACCAAGAAGGATAACCATTGCCTGAACCATAAACTCCAATTCTCTTATTCCCCCCTCGCCAGTTTTTACGTTTGTGCGGTTCATGAGCTTGCTTTTTGCCTGCGCATTTATCTGAGCTTTTATTAGTCTTATTTCCTCAAGGACTCTGTAATCCACGTATTTTCTGAACACAAAGGGTTGTCTTACTTCCCTATCAAAGGTCTTAAAAAGCTCTTCGTCTCCTGCGCTGTAGCGAGCCCTAAGAAGGGCAAACCTCTCCCACATCCTACCGTAGGATTCGTAGTAAAGCTCTGCACTTCTCAAAGACATGCTTATAGGTCCAGATTTTCCAAAGGGCCTGAGGTCCAAATCTACCTCGTAGGGTTTGCCCTCTTCTGTTTGGGTAGTCATAAGGCTTACCAACTTTTGGAAAACTTTGTGAAAGAACTCCACAAGGGTTAGCTTCCCCGCACTGCCTTTGTCAGAAGAGTGTATAAACATTAGGTCTATGTCTGAGTAATAGTTGAGTTCATAGCTACCGAGCTTGCCAAGGGCTATTATACATGCGCTGGCGGTTTTTCCATTTTCCTCCTTTGGCTCTCCGTATCTTTCCACCGCTTCCCGAAAGGCTCTTGAATAAGCCAACTCTAACATAGCATCCGGAAGCTCGGAGTATTCCCTTAGAATGTCCTCTAAGTTTGCGGTGCCAAGTATTTCCTTTGATAAAAGTCTCATAAGCTCTCTGTGGCGATAATAAGCTAAACTCTTGGAAAACTTTTCATCGTCCAACGAATCACTTACGATATTTTTAAGCTCCCTCAGGTAATCTTCTTTTCTTTTGGACACATACCAAAGACCCGGGATCACCCTTTGGAAATCTTCGGGATGATTGATCAAAAACTTCCGTATGCATTCGGACTGGTCCATTAGCTTTAGAAGAAGGATAAACCTTCTTTCGTTCAGATAGTCCAAAAGAGTTTTAGGTTCTGGATGTCTTTTCAAAAGTTCTGTAAAGGACTCCTCTGCCCTTTTGGGATTTAACAGATACCTCTGTGCAGAGAGCCACCACTGAGTAGGTATCATAAAACCATTTTATCGTTTATATTAAGTATTGTGGAACTTTTCTTTTTTCCAGACATATACGCAGGTAGAGAGTTGATAGATTACTACATAGTGACCTTTGAGCTTTCGGACATATCCAGCGTAGAGCTGATGGAACTGGAAGAAAAGCACTACATCAGACGGATATTAGATTGGGACCACTTCAAAAAAAGCGCCAAACATGTAGTGCTCTATGAATTGGGAGACGAGATAGACAGATTTTCGGACATAGAAGAAGCACTGAAAGTTGCTTACAAGTTAGCTTACAACGAAGCCATCAGAAGAGGTGCCAAGGACATCCTACCTGCTACAGGCGTAGGCAATCCTCCCATAGACGTGATAAAAAAGGTCTTTCCCACCGAGTTTTATTTAGAAGAATTTCCAGAAAACTTGGAAAGTTACCTTGACCATCTTGTAAGAAACCTACATACAAAAGAAAGATCTGGAGGATATTGATGGAAGAGAAAAGTTTGATGCCTACCTTAGAAGAGCTAACACCCAGAAGAATTGTAGAGGAGCTGAGCAAATACGTTATTGGACAAGAAGAGGCAAAAAAAGCAGTTGCAATAGCCTTAAGAAACAGGTGGAGAAGGCAAAAGTTACCTCCCCATCTGAGGGATGAGATTGCACCAAAGAACCTTTTGATGATAGGTCCCACGGGTGTTGGAAAGACCGAGATAGCAAGAAGATTAGCCCAGCTTATCAAGGCTCCCTTTGTCAAGGTAGAGGCTACCAAATATACTGAAGTGGGTTATGTGGGTAGGGACGTGGAATCTATGGTAAGGGAGCTGGTGGAGGTTTCCTATCAGATGGTAAAGCAAGAACGAATGCAGGAGGTTAGAGAGAGGGCAAAGAAAAATGCAGAAGATAGGTTAATTGATTACCTAATATCCCAACAGCTCAGTTTTGGCTCAAGAATCTCCCAAAGCACAGCCAACAGATCTGTTATCAGAGAAAAACTCAGAAAAGGGGAATTTGACGACAGGGTTATAGAAATAGAAGTTCAGGAGAAGTTTTCTCCCGTATTGGGCATAATGGGTCCGCCGGGCTTTGAAGAGCTAGAAGATCAACTCAGAAATCTACTGGGTGGTATGGTTCCCCTAAGGAGAAGAAGAAAGGTAAAGGTTAAAGAAGCTCTGCAAATACTGGAACAAGAAGAAGCGGAGAAACTGATAGACCAAGAGGAAATAGCATCGGAAGCTGTTTATAGAGCAGAAAACTTTGGCATTATATTTATTGACGAGATAGACAAAATAGCGATAAAGACGCCTGGAGTTGGTCCAGGCGTTTCCCGAGAGGGTGTGCAAAGGGACCTTTTGCCCATAGTGGAGGGGACGGTTGTTAGAACAAAGTATGGACCAGTAAGGACTGACCACATACTGTTTATATCAGCTGGTGCATTTCATATGTCCAAACCCTCTGATCTTATTCCTGAACTGCAAGGGCGCTTTCCTATAAGGGTGGAGCTAAAACCACTGACTAAGGAAGACTTTGCGCGCATTTTGGTGGAACCCAAAAATGCATTGGTTAAACAATACGTAGAGCTTCTAAAAACGGAAGGGGTAGATTTAGAATTTACCCATGATGCGATAGAGGAGATCGCTTCAATAGCGGAAGAGATAAACAACAAGATGGAAAACATAGGAGCAAGGCGGTTATACACCATAATGGAGCGACTGTTGGAGGATATATCCTTCAATGCTCCTGAACTCTCAGGACAGCGTATCATAATAGACAGTAAGTTTGTTAGAGCCAAGCTGTCCGATTTTGTAAAAGATGTAGAACTTTCAAGGTATATTCTATGATGGAAGGATACATATACAGTTTTGTAAGAAGATTGGAGGATTTGGTTTCTCAGCAAGAGAGGTTAATTAACATCATCCTTTATGCTAAGGAGATAAAGCTACCTCCAGAGAGTTCCCTACGGATATCGCTCTTTTACTTAGATGTCTTTGGAGTGCTTCTTGAACTGCTAAGCAACATAGAATTTATAGAGGAAGAAGGTAAGAAGGATTACCTTTTGGAGCTTGCCCTTGAGGCTACCTCCTTAACCTTAGTATCTTTACCTTCTTTGAGCGCCCTTTCGCCTGTGTTTGCGGACAGAGAGCTGATAAAGGACGTCCAAGAGACAATCTATCTTCTGGAGGATACTTTTATCAGTTGGAACGAGGAAAAGGTTAAAACAGCATCTCAGTATATCAATAGGGTTTATCAACTACTGAAGTTTCACCTATATTCCGCTGCAAAATCTTACGAAAACATGAGTTAAGCTCTTATTCGCTTTACGAAGACCAAAATCTTTGCTATCGCCCTGTAAAGCTCTGGTGGGATCTCCTCAAAAACCTCCACTTTTATAAGAGCAGATACGAGCTCTTTATCCTCCACGATGGGTATTCCATTTTCTTTTGCGGTCTTTATGATCTTCTCAGCCAGCTCTCCAAACCCCTTTGCTACAACCACCGGTGCAGTATCTTTGTGGGAATCATATCTAATTGCTATCGCCTTTTTCCTTTCTGCCATGTTAAACCACCAAATAAAGATTTGTGCTATGAACGTGTTGCCCTACAATGTTTCTCAGCTCTTGAAAAGTAGGGATAATGTTAAGCTTTATTTCCTTTACTCTAAGGTTTTCTTCTTCTAACATACTTTCTAAGATGTGTTTGGCGGTTTCAAGCTTGTTGTAGAAAAGCTCAGAGTTTGTATAAAAGTGCAGACTCAAGCTCTTTGCTTGCTTTGACTTAGGGTATAAAAGCATGGCAGAAACAAAGCCCTCTGGATAGTTGAGGTTTATAAAAACTTTGTAATCTTCTTTGTTTGGTTTTAGAATAATGCTTGCCTTTTTACCTTCCCATCTGAATGGTATAACCAATACCCCATCTTTTGCCATAATTCTCTGTATTTGAATAATAGCGTTTAAACGATCTATCCACTGAAGCCCATCTCTTTCTACTTTTTCCCTCAGAGGCAAAAGCCTTTCCCTTTCCTCTAAAAGAGATATCAGCTCTCTATGGCTTTTTCTCAAGTTCTCAAGTTTTCCGTCATCCAATGCTTTTATAAAGTTCTCAAGGAGTTCCTTTACTTCTGGATCTTTCAATTGAAGAATTAGAGCTTTTAGCCTTTCAAAGGCCAGCTTTAGAGTTCTGCCAATTGGTGTGTGGAGTAAGTTTTGGATTTCTCTGTAGAGAAGGTTAATAAGAGCTTCCTTATCTCCTTGTTGCATTGCCTCTAAGATCTGTTTGTTCCCTAAGTTTTCCACCAACTTTACAAACTGTTCTAATTCCAAATTATTTAAGCTTTCCAGATAGAGGCTTCTCAAAAAGCTCTTTATTTCAGCTATGCCTTCTGTTTTGTTCAGGACTGACAAAAATAGAGTTTTTATAGATTCAAGACTTTGGTCAGTTTGGTTTTGTGTGCCAAGCTGGCTTTTTATCTCTTCCGCTAAGTTCAAAATATTCTGTATTATCTGAGCCTTTGCATCTTTCAAGATTTCCTTTAAGCTTACCGCCCCTCTAAGAAAATACAGAATTTTTCTCTCGTAAAAAATGCCCGAATTTTTTATCAGAGACAAGATATCCTCCTTTTCAAGGCTAAACAGAAAACCTTCTGAAGGTTCAAAAGCAAGGTCTAAGATTTGGTTTATGTCAGTTTTCCTTTGAAGTGAGATTATCTTCAGGCTCAATGGGTTTTTACTTTCAAGGACAAGCTCTAAGTGATCCCCTTCTTGCACCTCAACATCGGACATATTTTCTGCCAATATTTCTTGACTGTTGTTTAGCAAGATCCTTAGGTTCCTTCCGTAGGCTTCCAATACGTATCCTCTTAATCCACCCGAACCTTCTGAGAAAGCCTGAAGAAGGGCTTCGGGAACTGTGGATAGCAATCTAAGGTTTAACTCCTTACTTACATTTTCCGCCCTTAGACCTTGAGAAGTTTCCAAAGCGTGCTGTAGGAAAACGCCCTCTATGCGACGGATCTCCATAGGTTTATCTATCGTCCATTAAGGTCAAAGCTAAAGCCCCCCTTGCCATGCAGAATTCACCGCACTTGGAAAAGCTAAGCTTAAAGCATTGAGAAGGTAATGTTTCCACGGTTCCCCTCAGACGAGTTTCCAAATCATCCATAAACTCTCTGAGCTGTTGTATAAGCCCGCCTCCCAAAACTACCCTATCTGGGTTTAGTATATGAATGGCGTTCATCAAGCCTATGGTAAGGTAGTCCTTAAAGGTCTTTATAGCCTCCAATGCCCTTTGGTCTCCTTCCTTTGCCCTTAACACTATCTGATAGTCTTTTAAGCTTTCCCCAGAGAGCTTTTTGTATATCCTTTCCAATCCGTAAGAAGAACAGTAAGCTTCCAAACATCCACGCCTTCCACAACTGCAAAGCTCTCCATCTTTCTCCACTATGTGATGCCCAAGTTCTAAAGCGCTTCCACAACTGCCTAAAAAAACTTCCCCTTCGCAAACAAAACCAGCCCCCAAACCTGTGCCTATGGCTACAAAAAGAAGGTTTTTACTGTCCCTGTGATCGTAATACCACTCTCCAAAGGCACCAGCGCTTACATCATTTAGCACTATTCCGCTTATGCCTTCTTCTAAAAGGATCCTCTTTATATCAACCCCGTCCAATGCAGGTATGTTTGGAGACCTATAGACCACACCTTCTAAAGAAGTAAAACCAGCTACCGCTATACCTGCCTTTGTAGGATTCCCTTCCCTTATAATTTCCCTCAGTTTTTCAACAAAAGCCTCTTTGTTTTGAGATACATCCCTTACATAGACCTTTTCCCGCCTTCCATCCTCCCAAAGGACCTTTATGAAAGATCCGCCAATATCAATCCCTTTCTTCATAACTTAAAGAAGCTATTTCGTCTCCTTCAAAGTTTATTTCTATCACAAGCTTTTTTTCTAAACCTTTAACCTTTTTCCCGTAAACGAGTATTGCTTTGTCCTTTTCTATCTTTGAATCTCTCGGACTATAGCCCTCTTTTTTTATTTTCTTGCAAACCTCCGTTAGCTTCTTTACAGGATGTTTCTTACAGTCTTCACTTTGAAGGTATTCCACAATAAGTTTCAAACGCTCATCTGAACTGCGAGACTCAGATTTATAGATGATTACCGCAATTATTATGGGATAAAACAGTGCAAGTGCGACTATGGATCCCAAGATTAGGTCTTCAATCCTAAGCTTTTTTATGAGGCTGTTCGAAAAATTCCTCATTGGGATATCCTCTTTACCGTCCCATTTTCCTTAACCATACTTATCCGAACCTACCCACTTGAGTAGTTTTTTGAGTTTGAGCTGAGAAGTTTCAACTATCCGAAGCCAAGCAAGAAGTTTTGAGAAAGAGATAAAGCTTAAAAGAGCCTTCCATTCCACCTGCGGAAGACGGGACGGAAACCTGCCTGGAATACCCTCTACTTCTGTCAGGCGAAATGCTATATTAACGCTTGCATTGTAATCTCTATCGTATGTCCCACAAGAACACTTAAAAACTAATCCTTCTACCTGACCTTCCTTACCACACTTATGACAAACTCTTGACGTATGTGCGGGATTTACTTTTATGACTTTTAAGTTGTAAAGCCTTGCCTTCTCTTCAAGCCTGCTTGCAAACCTTGAATAAAACCATTGGCTAAATCTTCTTAAAGCTTTCTTGTCCTTCCACTGTGGAACTTCTTTGAAGCTTAGGTCTTCTATCACTATGGCTTGACAATCATAAACCTTTGCGTGTGCTATGACAAAATTGGTAAAAGTCTCAAGTATTTCTTTTCTTAACTGCTTTATCTTTCTCTGTCTTAGTTTCTGCTCGGCAAACAAGTGTCTTAGCCTTTTCCAAAGCCTTTCTTTTTCTCGCTTACAAGCTGTATTTTCTATGCGATTGTAGATGTTGTCTATCTTTCTCTCAAGGTTTGACACTTCAAAGTGTAGTCTCTCTACTTTTCTTAACATTTGCGTTTTAAAAAACAAAGGTTTGGAGACTTTCTCTCCTTCTACCAATACTGCAGTTCCAAGCCTTTTCTCTGAAGGTGAAAGGTCTAAGGCTAATACTCTCTCTACTTTTTCAGGCTCTTTTACTTCAAAACTTAAAGGAATAACAAGCCTGTAGATGTGGTATCCACTTTTTAGCAAGACCTTTTTTATCAACACCGCTTTAACTTCCTTAGCCTTCATTAAAGCTCTTCTAAGTCTTTCAGGAATAAGCTTCTTAACACTTATCCATTCCCAACCTTTTTGCGTAAGAACCTTTATGCTGAACTCTAAAAAGTTTCCTGAGAGCTTTAACCTTCTAAACTGTCCTTTTTCAAGGTTGTCATCTGCAGAAGTAATAACTATTTGACCGTCAAACTCTGGATAGGGAAAGTTAAAATAGCAATTAACTTCTTCTCCTTTCTTTCTAAGGTTTTCTATCTGTCTTTGGATGTTTAAAACTAAGTTTTTGCTGTAGCCTTTGACTTCTTCTCCCTTCAGCAACTTCTCAAACACTTCTTTTCTTTCTATCTGACTTCTGATGATTTGTCCTGTTAGCTCAAGGACGTTTCTAAAGACTCTTGAAGGGATGCCTTCAGGAGTAGGGAATGCTTTTTTCAAAATTCCCACAGCAGAGCCCTTTTGGGACAAAAGCTTAAAACCTTTTTCGTTCCATAGTTTTGGGATGTAGGAATTAACTTGGTTTTTAAAGACAGAAAAAAGCCTATCAAGGTGGGGATAAATTCTTTGTGGAAGAGTTAGCTCATAGCTAAGGATTTGCTCTTTCATTTTTTAACTCCTATCCACATAGATAAACATAACATGGTTTGAGTAGAAAATCAAAGAACTGCTGTTAGCCCTATCCCACAGGGCTTCCACAAGCACAAGCGGAAAAGGGAAAAGGTCCCTTGGTAGAACCTTCCCAAGAAAAGGGAAGGAATGCCAGGCACTTTGGCTGGCTTTTACCAGCTCCTGCTTAGAATTCCTTCCATCGACTGCCTCACAGGAACTTGGCTTACCCTGAAGGTTTTTAAGCTTTTTAATATACATTTAGCTTTTATTATAACCACCTGCTGTTGTTCCAACATTTGTTTTCTGTTGAATTATATTTTTTCTTAGAAGAAAGGGAGGTTAAGCCATGAAAAAACTTTTCTTTAGCATGGTATTTTTTGGTATTGCCTTTGGCGCAGATCAGATAATCTTAAAAAAACCACCGACTTCTTTGGGAAAATACTATCCTCCCCAGTCCAATAAGTTTGAGTATGTTGGTGTAATGCACGAAATGAGCGGTGCTTTTTATGGCATTAGGTTGAACATAAACGAAGGTAAATGGGACAAGGCTTTAGAATGGGCAAACAGACTAAAAGATGCATACAGTAGAGCTCAAAACATGGTTCCAGAGTGGAAGCAGTATTTCAAGCCTGCTTTGGCAGACCAGTTGGTAAAGGCAGTGCAGGCTAAGAACATAGATCAGGTTTTAAAAATCTCACAGGATCTTGGACAAACCTGTCAAAAATGCCATGCAGATAACCAAATAGCGGTTAAGCTCGTTTATCATTATCCACCCTTTGCTAACCTAAAAATGGAGGATCCGGTGGAATTTTCTCAGCTGAGCTCCAAAGATTATATGAGGAAGATGTCAGACTCTATGAAAGCTCTGAGGATCTTTTTAATTCAAGGGGATGTGCAAAAGGCAAGGGAAGCGGGTGAAGCTTTTGTGGAAAGAGTTAAGGGTAGTCGAGCGGTTTGCTCTAAGTGTCATACAAACAAAGCATCCGAACAGATTATCTTTAACAAGGCGCACGAAGAAGCTCTATCATCCATAGAAAGACTGCTTAAAGAACCACAACCAAACAGGGATGCCATATTTAAGGCTATGGCTGTAATAGGCCAATCTTGCAGCAGATGCCACAACACCCACCTTGTGCCTGCCATGGTGCAGGAAGCTTTTAGAAAATGATTTTCGTTTTCCTGCTGTTTTTTCTTTTTGGCTGTGAAAAGTTTGAGGAGATAGCAAGGGAAGAGGACCTTTTGCAAAGACCGGAGGCTAAAAGATGTTCTGATTGTCATAGGGAAATCTTTGAAGAATGGAAAAACAGCAGACACGCCAAGGCTTGGATAAGCGAACACTTTAGGTTAGAGTCTGAAAACTACACTAAGAACAAGTGTCTTTCCTGTCACGCTCCCCACCAGGTGGACCCAGACAAAGAGCCAGTTCTTAGAGTGGAGTTCAAAGAGGATGGTATTGGTTGTGTAGCCTGTCACTTTAAGGAGGAAACTAAGGCTATGCATGGACCGTTAAAAGTTTGGTCCCCTCCCCATCCTTCAAAGCAGGACATAAGCTATACAAAGTCCAACTTTTGTGCAGGTTGTCATCAAGAAACCTTCAAACAATGGCAAGCTACCGGCATACAAAAAAGCTGTCAAGATTGTCACATGCCAAGCCTTGGTAAAAAGGACCTTATTCAAAAATTCCCCTTTCACCTTTTCCACCTATCCAAACCCAGACACTCCCACGAGTTTCCAGCTTTGAAGGCAAAGCCAGAGGACCTAAGGCTTGAAGTTAAGAAAGACAAACTTTACATAACTAACGTGGGAGTGCCTCACAACCTTCCCACCGCAGACCAAGGAGACCCAAAGCTTTACATAACCGTTGTCGCCAACACATCCGAAGGACAAAAAACCATAAGAAAACTTCTTTCTGCACAGGCAAAAACAGCCCTTGAGTATGGAAAACCCTTAGAGTTAGATATACCAGAGGACTCAGAAAGCATAAGGGTAATCATTCACAGAAAACTTTCACACCAAGAGGAAAAGGAGCTCATATTAGACAAAACTTTGAGATAATCATTGGATTTTTATTCCACTTGTATCCTTTTTACCTTTTCCTTCTTGACTTCCTCCTTGCCCTCTATCTTCTTCTCAAGCTCCTGAGTTTTGTAGTCCAAAAGGGTTTTGAAAATCTTCAGAACAGACAGCTCAATGGTGTATAGATTCTTCATTATTTCCCTTCTTACTTCTTTTGGTGGCAATAGCAGTTCAAAGATTTTTCTTACCTCTTCCCTCATTTCCTTTACTTCTTGTTCCAAGCTTTCCACCTTCAACTCCTCTCTTTCCTTTTCCATTGCTTATAAATTTATTCCTCTATTATTCCACCTGCAATAAGCACGTCTTCCTCATAGAAGGCACAAACCTGACCTGGTGTTATTCCTCTAACCTTTTCTTCAAAAAAGACTTTGTATCTTCCATCTTCTAACTTTTTTATGTGCTTAACGCCAACGGGAGTGTTCCTATACCTCACCTGAGCTTTTGGCCTGTCCCACATAGATAAAGGAAGGTGAAAGTTTAAGTCCCTTAAAATAAGCCAATCCCGATACAGAGCTTCTTCCTCTCCGAGCCATACTACATTTTTTTCTGGGTCTAAACCAACAACATACACTGGCTTTCCAAGGGCAACCCCTAAGCCCTTTCTTTGACCTATAGTGTATTTGTAAAAACCGTCGTGTTTTCCTACAACCTTTCCTTTGTAGATAAACACTCCCTCTCTTTTCCCCACCCTATCCATCAAAAAAGTGCCTACATCTTTCCCCATCAAAAAGCAAACATCCTGAGAGTCCGGTTTTTGGGCTACCTCAAGCCCGTATTTGACTGCCAAAGCTCTAACCTCTTCCTTTGTCAAATCTCCCAACGGGAATTCCAAAAGCTCTATGTCTTCTTCCCTCAAAAGAGCCATAAAGTAAGATTGATCCCTTTTTAAGTCCTTAGCCCTTGCAATTAATTTCCTTCCTTTGTAATCTACAATCTTGGCATAATGTCCTGTTGCCAGTTTATCTATAAGCGCCACTTGTCTTAGGTATCTTGCAAGAAAGCCTGTTTTTACATCCCTATTGCACACAGCACAGGGATTGGGCGTTTTACCTTCCATATGTGCTTTAACAAAAGGAGCTATTACCTTTTCCTCAAAGAGTTTTTCCCAATCTAAGGTAAGGTGCGGAATACCAAGCCTTTGGGAAACCTTAACCGCATCCTGCACGTCCTTTGGAGAACAGCAAACCCTGAGTTCATCGCACACCTCTTTGTGAAACCTCAGAGTAATGCCTATAACTTCATAGCCTCTTTCTTTCAGAAGAAGAGCACTAACACTGCTATCCACACCACCGCTCATACCAACCGCAACACGCATGATTAGGATTAAATTTATTCTCTATGCTGAAGGCATTTTTAAGTTTTCTCATCTTTTTTACCTTCGCCTTTGCAACAGAGGAAGCTAAGTTTGTTCAGACGGAATACAAAAAACCCTTTAGGGTAGTTTATGAGCTTTTCTTGGACCATCCAGAAAAGTTAAGACCTGCCCTTGGTTGGATCTCAAATGTTATATTCGTTTTAACCAATCCGCCTTACAACTTCAACCTTGAAGACATTGACATAGTGGTGGTCTCTCACGGTAGAGAATTGGAGGTGTTCGCCAAAGAACACAAAGATAAAGGATCTTTATCCCTTTGTGGAAACTGTGCCTTCGGCAATTACAGAAATAGCCCATTGGCAACAGATGGGATACTCCCTTTTGATCCCCATGGTGTTTGAAATAAGAAGGTAATGCAAATCCAAGAAGGGGACTTTGTTTTAATCCAAATTGAAGACAAGAGGTTTTTGAAAAGGCTTACAAAGGGTTTTAGCATAAACTACGGAAAGAAAACCTTAAAGTTTGAACAAATTGTAGGAAAGGAATACGGTTCAAAGGTTGGAGATTTTTACCTCCTTAAGCCCACCTTAGAAAGCATAATACTTTACGGCTTCAAAAGGAAAACCCAAATAATTTATCCAAAGGATGCCTTTTACATAGCCTTTAAACTTGGCATAGACAAAAGCTCAACCGTTTTGGAATTTGGAATAGGAAGTGGTGCCCTTACCGCTGTGCTTTCCCAATTGGCTGGCAAAGTAATAGCTTACGAAGTATCTCAGGAGTTCTACAAAAACGCTTTGAAAAATTGGGAGACTTTTGGACTGTGTAAGAACGTGGAAGCTATAAACATGGACTTTGCGGAGGCAGAGGTTCAAGAAGAGTCCTTTGATGCGTGCTTTGTGGATGTGAGGGAACCTTGGCACTATCTGGAAAAGGTGCATAAGGTCCTAAAAAGGGGAGCAGTCTGTGGATTTTTGCTACCAACCACCAACCAAGTTTCCCAGCTTTTAAAAGAGGCGGAAGGGTTATTTGGTGGGCTTGAGGTTTTGGAAATTCTTCTCAGAAATTATAAACCCGTCTACGAAAGACTAAGACCAGAGGATAGGATGGTAGCCCATACAGGCTACCTGATCTTTGGTATGAAGATAATGTAACTGTCTTTTATGTCCCTCAGAGTTATTCTGCAATAATCGTATCCTTTTGGTATTTCTTTTCCTTTCATGATAAACACGCCTTCCTTAGCTAAGGTCAAAAGCATAGGTTTTATATCTTCCAGTTTTCCCAAGGCTCTGCATAAGGCATAATCAAACTGCTGGTTTAAGCTCTCTGCCCTTTTGCAAAGGACCTTGTAGTTTAGGTCTAAGTGAGCTCTTAAGAACTCCAAAAACGCACACTTCTTTGAAACAGACTCTATCAATGTTATATCTAAGGTTTCTCCGTAGTATATGCTCAGGGGGACACCAGGAAAGCCCGCACCACTTCCCACATCGCAAAAAGTCTTACCTTCAACCTTTACTTCCTTTTCCTTAAAACAGAGCGTGAGAGTCAAAGAGTCTAAAAAGTGTCTGATGGCTATCTCTTTTGGATCTTCTATGGCGGTCAAGTTGTGAATCTTGTTCCACCTTTTTAGCTGTTCAAGATAAATGGAAAATTTTTCTAATTTCTCTTCCGTCAGATAAAAACCGTTTCTTTCAAAGATTTCCCTTAAAAGCTTTTCAGAAGGTATTTTATATCCTCCGCCATCTTTTCTGGATCCTGCTTAGACTCAGTGTAAAGAAGCTTTATTTTCTTGTCCGGAGTTATAAGGTAAATGGTAGCGGTATGATCCACAAGATAGCCACCCTCAGACTGCCCTTCCACTTTTCTGTAGTAGGCTTTGTATTCCCTCGCTGTCCTTTCTATTTCTTCTGGAGAGCCAGTAAGTCCTATAAAAGTTGGATAGAAAAAGGGAACATAACTTTTAAGCACTTCGGGTTTGTCCCTTTCTGGATCTACGCTTATAAAGATCACCTGAACCCTTTCCCTTTCCTTTTCGCTTAGCTCTTTCATAGTGTTTGCCAAGGTTGTCAGGGCAGTGGGGCAAACATCAGGACAGAATGTATAGCCAAAAAAGAGCAAAACTAACTTGTTTTCTTTTAGAAAATCAGATAGCTTTACCCTTTTACCTTCTTGAGAAGTTAGCTCAAAGTCATAGGCTGGTGCATCGTAAAAGTGACCATGAAACTCGTGCGCTCTTTTGCAGGAAAAAAGAAGAAGGCTCAAGGTTAAAATTATGGTTAAAAATTTCATAATATTAAAATATAACCTAAATTACAACCTCTTCAACCTTTCCCTTGCATCCAATTCCCACGGCCTTTTTCCGCCAGAAAGCTCAACCGCCGTTTTGTAGTTCTCAAAAGCCTTCCGCCTGTCTCCCAAAGCTTCCCAGTTTCTTCCCAAGTAGTAATAAACGTCTGGATTATTTGGTATTAGCCTGCGAGCTTCTTCGAGGTATCTAATAGATTCTCTGTATTGCCCTCTTTTGAATTGAACAAGTCCCATTACGTAGTTGGTAGAGAACACATTGGGAACGGTTGCATAAGCCCTGTTTGCGTATTTAAAAGACTCGTCTAATTTCCCATATTCCAACAGTATCAGAGATAGATAAAGCATCGCTACATAGTTTCTTTCCCAAAGTTCTACAGATTTCAAAAAGTGCCTGTAAGCCAAGTCCTTATTCCCCTCTTGGTAAAGTTTCTTTCCTCTGCTGAACTCTTCAAAGGAGGGTTTTGTGCTTAGAACTGCTCTTCTTATCTTGTGAAATTCTTCACTATCCTTAATCAGCGTCCCGGAAATAGATAGGGACTTTATAAACTGTGTATTTTCCTTTATTCTGCTTTCGGGAAGTGGGTGGGTAGATAACCACTCCGGGAGCCTATTTTTCTCTAATCTTTTGAATATGTGAAACACCTCTATTAAACCGTTTGGATCATATCCAGCTTTTATGGTAAATTCTATACCAAGTTTATCCGCTTCCCTTTCTTGGTCTCTGCTAAACTTGAGAGCTAAAAGCATTCCTCCTATTTGACCAAACTGTATGAGAGCTTGTCCATAGGGTTTGTCCGAAAGCAATACAGAACCTATTCCCAAAAGAATGTTTAAAGCCACCATCTTTTCAAGAAATCTCGCATGGTGTCTTGCGTTTATGTGTCCAAGTTCGTGACCCAAAACACCCACCAATTGGCTTTCGTTTTCAAGCTCCAAAAGTAGTCCTCTTGTTATAAAGACAGGTCCTCCAGGAAGAGCAAAGGCATTAACTTGCTCCGAATTTACCAAGTAAAACTTGTAAGGCAGTCTTCTGTAGGTGTGCTTTACCAGAGTATTTCCTAATTTGCTGATGTAATCTTGAACTTCTTCTTGTGGGTATAAGCCGTCAAACTCTTCTATGGCAACCGGGATATAGCTTTGTCCTATTTCTATTTCCTTTCTTTCTGGAAGGAGAGTAAAAGAGGAACTTGTAGAAGAAGCACAGCTTATTAAAAAAACTGTGAATATTAAAATGAGAAACCTTGCTTTCATAAGTAACATTTTAAATCTTAACAGTTTCTTAACAAAAGGCTCCTAAAATGTTTGCAAAAATTTATAGGAGGTACAGCTATGAGGAAAATGCTTAGAACCTTACTTGTAATCCTCTTGAGTGCGCTTGTGTGGAGTGCATCTTATGCCTCAGAGAAAAGGTGTTTGGTAATGGGTCTTATACCTGCAGAGGACCCTAAGTCCATGATTGAGCGCTACAAGCCTATGAAAGAGTGGATGGAAAAGGACATGGGGATGTGCATTGAGATGTTCACAGCAACTGACTACACGGGAGTTATTGAAGCTATGAGGGCTAAGAAGGTGGATTTTGCGTGGTTTGGAGCTTTCTCTTATGTGCTGGCAAACGAGAGAGCGGGTGCAGAAGCTTTTGCAGTTGGAGTTGATGAAAAGGGAAGGACCACCTACAGATCTTATCTTGTAGCAACGCCAGAGGTAGCAAAAGCTCTTGGTATTACCAAGCCCCTTGAAGGAGAAAGTGGCATCAAAGTCCTAAAGGAAAAGCTTGAAAAACACAAAGGGAAATTCAAATTTGCTTTCACAGACCCGGCATCCACCTCTGGATACGCTATCCCTTACTACTACATGGCAAAGGCTGGCATTGAACCCAAAGAATACTTCAAGAGTGTAAGCTTTGTTGGAACCCACGACGCAGCGGAGTTAGCAATCTTCAAAAAGACTTTGGATATAGTAGCTGACAACGACATAACCTACGACAAGCTCTTAAGGGAAGGCAAGATCACAAAGGAGAACAACGTGGTTATATGGATGTCTCCAGAAATACCAGGTCCTCCTATGGCTTACAGAAAGGACTTACCAGAAAACGTCAAGGAAGCTCTCAGAAGGTCTATCACCAGAGTACCAAGGGATGTGGTGGTAGGATACGGAAGGATAGTAGGATATAAGCTCGTTTCAGATAAAGACTATGCGCTTATAAAGGAAGTGAAGAAGTTTATAGACGCTCAAAAGGGCAAGTAAATGGAGGTGCAAGGAATGCTGCTCCTTAACAACATAAACAAAAGCTTTGGTAAAAAGAAGGTGTTGGATGATGTTTCCTTGCAGGTCAAGAGAGGAGAGGTCCTTGCCCTCATTGGTCCAAGCGGGTCTGGTAAGACTACCCTTTTGAGAGTTATCAACGGCTTTGTCCTCCCCGATGGGGGGGACTTTTATTTTGATGGTACGAAGGTGGATTTTAGCAAAAAGGAAATGCTAAGAAACATCCGCAAAAGAATTGGGAAAATCTACCAGCAGTTTAACCTCGTGGAAAGGGTGACCGCTTTAGAAAACGTGATGATGGGAGCTTTGGGTAAATACGACAAAGGAATAGATTATCTAATGACCAGCATAGGCTTTTTCCCAAAGGAAGTTAAAGAAAAGGCTCTCTATCTTTTGGAATACGTAGGTCTTGCAGACCACGCATACACCAGAGTAGATAGGCTGAGCGGTGGTCAAAAGCAAAGGGTAGCCATAGCCAGGGCGCTTATGCAGGACCCAGAGGTCTTGCTTGCGGATGAACCTATCTCCAACTTAGACCCAGGGACAAGCAGAAAGATAATAAACCTGCTTCTGAGAATAAGTGCGGAAAAAGGTATAACCCTGATCTGTGTGCTTCATCATCTTTACTACGTTCAAGAGTTTAACAGAGTGGTGGCACTAAAGAATGGAAAGCTATACTTTGACGGACCTCAGTCAGACTTTAGCTTAGACATGGCAAGAGAGCTTTACGAAACAGAGTTGGAGGAAGTATACTTTGAGGTATAGTCTTCCAAGTCCTTCCTTCAAATACCTTTGGTGGCTCTTGTTTTTAGTAGTCCTTTACTACTCCTTTAGCTTTTCAAAGTTTGACGTCTTTGCCCTGGTGGAGGGATTTTCCAACTCCTTGGCTCTAATTGAGGAAATGATACCACCGCAGTTTAGTAACCTGGAAAACATAATAAATCTTACTTTCCAGACTGTAGCCATAGGTCTTTGGGGAACCATAATAGGAAGCATTATTTCCCTTCCGGTGGGTTTTTTGTCTGCCAGAAACACTTCACCAAACCTTCTTGTTTATTACACCTTTCGCGGGCTGGTGAATTTCTTAAGGTCTATTCCAGAACTTCTCTATGCACTCATTTTGGTTATAGCCTTTGGCGTTGGACCTTTGCCCGGAATTATAGCCCTTGCTATTTCTACGGTTGGTCTTCTCGGCAAGTTCTATTCGGAGGCAATAGAAAGCGTAGACCAAAAGCCCGTGGAAGCTTTGCAATCTACAGGTAGCAGAAGCATTGCGGTCTTTAGACATGCCATAATACCCCAGATACTTCCCCTTTTCGTTGGATACAATCTATACCTTTTAGACCACAACATCAGAGTGGCTATAGTTTTAGGAGTGGTGGGAGCAGGTGGCCTTGGAGTTGAGCTTTACAGCCAGATGAGAGCCTTTAACTATCCTCAGGTGGGAGCTATACTTGTAGTGATAGTGCTAGTGATCTCCTTAATAGACAGGCTTTCCGCCAAGCTAAGAGAAGATATACAGCAGTATAAGCTCTTGGCCTACCACACAAAGACCAAAGACCTAATTCTACTTGCATCTACCATCATAGTTGCCTTAGTGTCCTTGAAGTTTTTACCCATTGATACTTCAGAGCTGGTAAGAGGTTTTAAAAATCTACTGCCCTTGATTGGAGAGTTTTTTAAATTTGACTTTAGCGAGCTCAAAACTTACGTCCTGCTCATGCTTGAAACTGTAGCTATCGGCATAACCGGAACAACCATAGCGGTTTTACTGTCCGTTCCTTTGGGAATGCTTATGGCCAGAAATTTGATAAATAATTTCTTCGTGAATAATGTTGCAAGGGAAATAGCAAACTTTTTGAGGGCTATACCTGAACTTGTGATGGCTTTGATCTTTGTTAGCGCAGTGGGGCTTGGTCCCTTTGCGGGTGTCTTGGCCATAGCCTTGCATACGACGGGCTTTTTGTCTAAGTTTTACGCAGAAGCTATAGAGAACTTGGACTATAGACCAATAGAAGCCTTAGAAGCTGTAGGAGCCAGGCTAACCCAGACCATAAGACATGCGGTAATACCCATGATCCTTCCACTCTTCAATAGCTACAATCTTTACATACTGGACAGGAACGTAAGAGCTGCCACCGTAATGGGGGTGGTAGGGGCAGGGGGAATAGGTTTTGAGCTTGTGATGAGGATAAAACTCCTTGAGTTTGAAAAGGTATCCGTAATGATATTAGTTATACTACTTACCTTAGTGCTCATAGACTATTTTTCCGGTTATCTGAGGAGGAGGTTGGTATGATGGAACTGGACTTCAGGGAAGTGGTTGTTCAAATGGATAAAAGAGCCCTGAAAAGGCTTCTGAATATTTTGCCCATGGAGGAGGTAAAGGTAAAGAGGGGACCACAACCTGGGTGTTTGATGATAAAGGCAAAAGATTGCTTTGGTGTAGATTTTTGTTTGGGAGAGGCACTGGTCTTTGAAGCAGAGGTAGAGTATAAAGGTATTGAGGGCTATGGTTTGGTTTTGGCAGAGGAAGAGGAAAAAGCTGTTGCGGTCGCTGTCTTAGAAGCAATCTTTAAATCGGATGAGGAAAACCTAAAGAAAAAACTCTACCGGTTCTTGAGTAAGGAAAAGAAAAAGATTGAAGAAAGCTGGGAAAAAGAGAGAAAGCTTATAGCAAAAACCAAAGTCCAATTTGAAACAATGGTAAAAAGGTAAAGCCATGCAGAGAGAGGTATTTTTCACTCAGAAGGTGTTTAAAAGTCTTTTACGGGCAATGAGCTTTCCTGGCACAGTGCAAAGCCTTGAGTTTTCAGAGGAACTTTACCAATTCTTAGGTGATGAGTTTTGGACATTAGGTTCCATAGCTCTTACGCTCATAGACGGGCACACCAGCTTCTGTGTGATAGGTCCCAACAGCAAACTCTTAGAGGAAAGGATAATCAAGCTAACCAGAAGTAAAGTTTTGCCTATGAAGGAGGCGGATTTTGTAATAACAACGGAAGCTTTGCAAGAAAGGCTTTGGGATGTTAAAGTGGGAGAACTTCGCAACCCAGAAAAATCCGCCACTGTCATCTATTTGGTTGAAGGAGTGCAAGAAGGAATAGGAGGTGGTGTTGTTCTTAGATTGTCCGGACCGGGGGTTAAAGGGGAAAGACTGATCAGCCTTTTTGGTCTGCCACCGCAGGAGTTCCTAACTCTGTCTCAAGTGAATCACCTTTTCCCCTTGGGAATAGACTGCTTTTTTGTTGATAAGAAGGGAATGCTCGTAGGCATTCCCAGGTCTGTAAAGGTGGAGGTGTTATAAAATGGGTTACGTAGCGGTTAGAGGTGGTGAAAAAGCCATAGAATACGCCTGTAAGCTTTTAGAGTATCAAAGGCTTAAGGGAAAGTCAAAACTGCTATCTGTTGATCAGATAGTGGAACAGCTTTACTTCTTGGTTGATAGGGTTATGTCTGAAGGGTCCCTTTACGCTCCAAAGCTCGCTGCCTTAGCTATCAAGCAGGCTGCAGGAGATCTCCTTGAAGCCTCTTTTATTCTGAGAGCCAGCAGAAACACTCTTCCCAGCTTAGGATACTCCCTGCCCATCAAGACGGACAAAATGAGGATAATAAGGAGAATTTCCGCGGCTTTTAAAGACATTCCAGGGGGACAGATTTTGGGACCCACCTCAGACTACTGCCTTAGACTGTTTAGATTTGAGCTTTTGGAAGAAAACGAAGATAAAAGGAAAAAGTTTATGAAGGAGCTTTTAGGTGAATTGGGAGAGGAAGATCTACCTGCCGAGTTTCCCAAGATTGTAGAAATTCTCAGAAAAGAAGGGCTTGTGGTAGAAGCACCCTCTCATCAATCCACGGAGTTTGTGGATATTACAAAAGAGGCAGTAAGTAGCTTCCCCCCTCCAAGAAGTGCCCTTTTGCAAGCTATGGCCAGAGCAGAAACGGGAGGACTTTTGCTTCTTGCCTATTCCAACATGAGGGGCTACGGAGACATACATCCTACCGTAGCAGAGCTAAGGGTGGGCTATGCGCCAGTGACCGTGCTTCATCCTTACACAGGAGAGGAAATATACGTAGGAGAAGTAAAGATTACAGAGGTAGAGTTGGTAGCTAAGATAGAGAGCCAAGAGGGTATACCTAAGTTCTCTTTGGGATACGGTGCGTGCTTTGGACACAATGAAACTAAGGCTATATGCATGGCGGTTTTGGATAAGGCTATGCAAACGCAAGAGCCAAAGAACCCTTCCGAAGACAGCGAGTTTGTATTCTATCACATAGACAGCGTTGATTCTATGGGCTTTGCCAATCACTACAAGCTTCCTCACTACGTAACTTTTCAATCCGATTTGGACAGGCTAAGGAAGATACAAAGTCAGTTTATGGAGGTTAAAAATGAAGCTTAATTACAACTTTGCCTTTTTGGACGAAACCACCAAAAGAGAAATAAGGCGAACTATTCTAAAAGCCATAGCCATACCGGGCTATCAGGTTCCCTTTGCGTCAAGGGAGCTTCCCATAGCCAAGGGTTGGGGCACAGGAGGTCTTCAGATAACCCTGTCTATCATCGGTCCTGACGATGTGCTAAAAGTCATAGACCAAGGCTGTGATTACAGTGTAAATGCGGTAAATATTAGAAAGTTTATCAAAGCTATGACTGGCGTAGAGACAACTACTGATACCACAAAGGCAACGATCATTCAGACCAGACACAGAATTCCAGAAGAGCCTTTACGGCAGGACCAGATCCTTGTCCTTCAGGTGCCTTACCCAGAACCACTGAGGCTCGTTGAACCAAGCGAGGAAGAAACCAGAAGAATGCACGCGGAAATGGACTACGGAAAGATGTATCTTTACCTTTACGAGGACATCCTCAGATACGGAGAGATAACCATAGGTGCCAGGTATCCGGTGCTGGTAAATAAACGATACATCATGGACCCCACTCCCATTCCCAGGTGGGATGTGCCAAAGCTCAACATGGCGGACAACCTCTTTCTATTTGGAGCAGGAAGAGAAAAGAAAATATACGCAGTGCCACCCTATACTACAGTTGAGCCCCTGGAGTTTGAAGATTTCAAATTCAGAGTGGAAGACTTTAGTGGCAAAGCCTGCTACAAGTGTGGTGCGACGGATACCTTCTTGGACGAGATCGTGGAAGATGGCACTGGAAGAAGGCTTTATGCCTGCTCAGACACAAGCTACTGTGAAAAAAGAATGGAGGCTATCAGACATGCGGGTAGTTCTAAGAGTTTCTAATCTGACTAAAATTCATGGCAGGGGCTGTCCCGAGTGTCTTTCTCTTACGGGACCAGAACACGAAACAAACCTTTGCAAAAGGTGTGGTTCTGTAGTTGCCTGTGCTAATGTGTCCTTTGAGCTCTACGAAGGAGAGATTTTGGGCATCTTGGGAGAAAGCGGTTCCGGAAAAAGCACAGTGATAAAGCTTTTAAACTTTGAAATGGAGCCAACCTTTGGAGAGGCTTACCTTTACAATGTTAGAGGGGCAGAGTGGGCAAATGGTAAGAACCTCTTTTCTTTAAACTCCTACCAAAAAAGGATGCTAAAAAACAAGGTCATCAGTGTAGTCTATCAAAATCCATTGCTTGGTCTAAATGCAAACGTAAGCGCCGCAGGAAATGTAGCGGAAAGACTGCTCGTCTCAGGTTGGAGAAACTACAGCCTTATAAACGCCAGAGTTGAATCCCTTTTGGAAAAGATGGAGTTTCCAATTCAAAGGATGAAGGACCTTCCTAAGAGCTTAAGCGGGGGAATGCAACAGAGGGTGCAGATAGCAAAAGCTCTTGCCAACGAGCCTTCCATCCTTCTTTTGGACGAGCCAACCACTGGCTTGGACCTTTCTGTGCAAGCAAGGGTCCTTGACCTGATAAGAAAGCTCCACCGAGAGCTAAACCTTTCAATGATCTTTGTTTCTCACGACTTGAGGGTGATAAACCTTTTGGCGGATAGAGTTATTGTTATGAAGCTTGGTAGAATCGTGGAGATGGGACTCACAGATCAAATACTCAACGACCCTCAGCACGAATATACACAACTTTTAGTATCATCTCAACTTTAGGGGGAAAAGATGCTTTTGAAGGTAGAGAACTTATCAAAAAACTTTGAGCTTAAGGTAGGTCAAAGAAAGACAATAGAGGGCATCAACGGAATAAGCTTTGAGTTGGAAGAAGGGGAGTTTTTGGCTCTTTATGGACCAAGTGGAGCGGGCAAAAGCACCATCCTAAAGTGCATATACCGCACTTATATACCAACAGAGGGTCATATTCTTTACAACTCTTACAAATACGGATTGGTCGCTTTAGAAAGGGCTCCCGACTGGCAAATAATAGAGCTAAGAAGGAGAGAGATAGGATACGTCTCCCAGTTTTTCAGCGTTATTCCCAGGGTGTCTGCGGTGGATATAGTGGCGGAACCTCTTGTTAGATACTTTGGGTTAGATGAGAAGGAAGCAAGAGAGAAGGCAGAATGGCTCTTAAGGAGGCTTGGCATACCATCCAATCTGCTTGATGCCTATCCTTCCACCTTTAGCGGTGGAGAACAGCAGAAGGTAAATATCGCCAGAGCTATAATATGGAAGCCAAGACTTCTGCTTCTTGACGAGCCTACCGCTTCTTTGGACGAGAGATCCGCAAGGATAGTACTGGAAATTCTAAAGGAGTTAAAGGAAGAGGGAGTGGGAATGATAGGTATATTCCACAACAAAGATCACCTGAAAGCAATTGCAGATAGAATCTTGGAGGTGAGAAAACATGCGCGAGTTTTTGATTGAAAGGGCAAAGGTTGTTACTCCTTTTGGTATTTTGGAACAAGGATATGTGCTTGTGGGCGAAGGAAAGATTTTGGAGGTAGGAGAGGGTCAGCCAAAATACAGGGTAAAAAAGATAAATGCAGAAGATATGTTCCTCTTACCTGGACTTATAGACACTCACAGCGATGCCATAGAGAAAGAAGTAGAGCCAAGGCCAAACACCTTTTTCCCCTTTGAATTGTCTATCTTAGAGTTGGATAGAAAGTTGGCCCTTTGGGGCATAACTACGGTTTTTCATGCCATCTCCTTTGCGGACAAAGAGCTTGGTTTAAGAAGCAACGAACTTGCACAAAAATTAACGGAAAGCATCCTTAAACTAAGACCAAAACTTTTGACAAATCACAGGATTCACGCAAGGCTTGAAATAACCAATCTGAAAGGCATGGAATATATAAGCAAACTGATAAAAGAACGTGCCATAGACGCTTTGTCCATCATGGATCACACGCCAGGGCAGGGACAGTTTAAAGAAGAAAGGGCTTATAGAGAGTATTTAGAAAAAACCTATAAGATGGATTCAGAAAGCGTAAGCACTCTGCTAAAAGAAAAGCTATCTTTTAGAGAAAAGGCTATGGAAGAGATTGAGCAATTTCTTAGGAACTGTAAAGAAGAAGGGATAACTTTGATTTCTCACGATGATGACAGCGAAGAAAAGGTTAGATGGGCCTACGAAAGTGGCATTACTGTATCAGAGTTTCCCACAAGCATAGAAGCGGCAAAAACAGCCAAAGAGCTTGGAATGAACGTATGCGTGGGGTCTCCAAACGTGGTAAGAGGAGCATCTCAGTATGGAAACCTAAGCGCAAAGGAGCTTATTAAACTTGGCTACGCTAACATCCTATGCTCAGACTACAAACCATCTACACTGATTCAAGCAATATTCAAGCTCAGCACGGAGGGCATACTTCCTCTTCACGAGGCGGTAAAGCTAAGCACCTTAAACCCAGCAAAAGCGGTAGGTTTAGATCAAAAAGGAAGTATTGAGGAAGGTAAGGACGCAGACCTGATTTTGGTAAATTGGGATGATGGCTTTGCAAGGGTTGCTATGACAATCAGAGATGGAAGGGTTATATATTCGGACAGGCTATGTTGATCTTAGGGCTATGCTAAGAAGCAGAAAGGATTTTATGAATAATCAAAAGATAGTCTCTTAGATGGCGGGTGATAAGGTAGCGGTGTTTAACCCTTTCCTTTGCGTGATATCCCATATCTTTTCTTAGGCTATCGCTTGATAAAAGCTGTTTGATTCTCAAGGCAGCACCTTCTGCGCTTTCTACCAAAAATCCAGTAATACCATGCACAATCTGTCTCCTTATTCCCCCCACGTTTGCTCCAACAACTGGCTTCTCTTTCCACATGGCTTCAGAAACCACAAGTCCAAAACCTTCTCTGATAGACTTTTGGATCACCACAGTGGCTCCCCTTTGAAAGGCATTTACTTCCCTGTGGCTATCCGGTGGGAGATTTAAAACGAATACATCCTTTTCTTCAGCGGTCAAATTTAAAAGCTCTTTGTAAACAGTTTCTCCCTCAGGGTCATCTGGGGCATATCCTCCCACAAACACCATCTGACATTTAAAATTTTTTCTTACCATTTTGAAGGCTTCTAAGGCTCCAAAGGGATCCTTCAGTCTGTCAAAGCGGGAAACCTGTAGGATAATAGGTATTTCAGGATCTACACCAAACTTAATCAAAGTATCTTTCACTTCTTCATCCGGAATTTCAACATTTTTTGGATGAAGGGGATCTATTGAAGGTTGAATGATGTATACTGGTAGGTCCATTTTTTCATACACAAACTCCGGCAGGTGGAAAATGGCTGCATCGTAGGAACCTAAAAATTTTCTAACGAAGTCCCAAGCGGTTGGAGTAGGGGTGGAGGTGTCAATGTGACACCGCCAAATCCACTTTTGCCCCCTTTCTTTATTCACTACAAGACCTATAGGTTGAGGATCATGCACTATCACCACATCGTAGTTGGAAAAATCAATCTTAGTTAAGTTTTCATAGACGACCTTAAGATAATACACAAACTCCTCGCTTGTAATTGTTTCCTCTAAAGGGAGATGAAGCATGTTGTGAAGCTTTTTTGTAAAGTTAAAGAACCTTTCATCTCCTTCAAAGACCTTCCAATCAGTTTTTACATCAAGCTCGTTCATCAAAGGAACCAAACCCCTTAATATCTCCGCAACCCCACCACCTTTATAGGTAGAATTTACATGCAAAACCCTTATATCCTTTAACCTCTTAGCTAAAATTACAATCTCGTTTATTATCTCTTCTCCAACGATGGGTATGTATTTTTCTAACCTCATTCTTCACCCAATATTTTTATAATTTCCCTTTTTATGTCATAAAGTGTCATCATAAAAGGATGAATTCTGTTTATTTTTTCTGCCTTTTTGACTTCTCCTATGCTATGCAACCACGAAGAATAATCATTGATTATTGTCTTTTTGTTAAGCCTCGCAGTTATGAAGTGATAAAAAATTGAATGGATACTTGATTTTTTAATTCCTTCTTTAAATTCTTCAAGGTTATTTGCTTCACATCCTAAGTCTATGATTTCTCTTTCCACCGTGATAAAGTCGAATGGCGTTAGCTCTTTTTGCAACATGCTTAAAGAGAGATTCTGTTCTACCACTTTAATTAGGATTTTTCTTAAATCTTCCAAATCATAGTAATCCAAAGGATCTATAACGGACACCTTTTCCGCTAAGATTACTAAGCCATTTTTGAAAAACCAAAAGGCAAAACTATTTGTGTAGTAGGTGGGTAAGTTATGGTAGTTAAAAATGTTTATGTAAAAGTGATAAAAAATGGAAAGCTGGTCTATGGTTCTTAAGGCTTCTAAAAAGTCAGAAAGGTTTTTGGCACTCCTTCCGGTGTATTTGGTCACCCACAACTCTGATTTAAAACAAAAAGGGTTACTCATGGGAGGCTAAGATTTCAAGAAGATTTCTTACATCAACGTAAGACTTAAGGCTATACTTAGCGTTGGAAGTGCCCATGCCAACCTTAATGGTAACTGCCTCTTTGGGAAGTTTCAAAAAGAGGTCTTCATCGGTGGTATCATCACCAATTGCAAGTATAAAGTCAAAATTGTCATCCTTTAAGAAGAGATTTGCGGCAACACCTTTGTCAATCCCAGCAGGCCTCACTTCCACTATCTTGTTTCCCAAAATCAAGTTTATGTCTGAAGTTCCAGTAAACCCTAAGAGTTCATCAACAAGCTCTGCTACCCTAAGGTTTGCCTGCTCAGGATCAGCGTTGCGGTAATGGAAAACAATTGAATACTCCTTTTCCTCAATAAAAGATCGAGGAAGACGATCCACATAAACTTCCATAATGCTTTTTATTTTGTTTTTAATCTCAGAAGACATAAATGCGGTTGCTTCCCAGTCTTTACCACGCCTCTTGATAAAAAGCCCATGCTCGCAGATGAAATTCAAGTTTAATCCTTCGAACCACCTTTCCAAATCTTCTTTTTTCCTTCCAGAGATAAGGACTACCTCGGTGTTTGCCAGCTGAGACAGAGCAGAAAGAAGGGAAAGAAGATGAGTATCTGGTTTGGCTAAGCTTGGCCTGTTGGCAAAAGGTACAAGGGTTCCGTCGTAATCAAGGAAAAGAATCCTTTTGTGGGCTTTGTGAAAGGACTCTTTGAGCTTGTCTATCAAGGCTGGAGTTAAAAGTTTGGTAGCTAATTTCATCCTTTCTGCAATTACATGCTCCAAGCTTGAGAGAAAATCCGTTCCCCACTTAAGTATGTTATATCTTCTGAGTCTTTCTTGCATAACACTCAGCCGTTCCCTCATCTCTTCCTCAGAAAGCCCTAAGGCTTTTTCTATAGCACTTGTTAATTCCTCTATGGAGTTTGGATTTACGATCAACGCCTCCCCAAGTTCCTTTGCACTCCCAGCAAACTCAGAAAGTATAAGAACTCCCTTCCCATCTTTTCTTGAAGCTACAAACTCCTTAGCAATAAGGTTCATTCCATCCTTTAAAGATGTAACTAACATTACGTCCGAAGCCAAGTAATGGGCAGTGAGTTCTTCAAAGTTAAGAAATTTGTTGTAGTAAAGCACCGGAGTCCATTCTATTGTCCCAAAGGTACCATTAATTTCGCTTATCTTCTCTTCAAGACTTCTTTTCATTCTTTGATATTGCTCTACGCCTACCCTTGAGGGCACAATTATGATAAGCAGAACTACTTTCCCTCTGAGGTCTGGTCGTCTCTGCAAAAGTCTTTCGTAAGCCAAAAGGCGGTTATAAATTCCTTTGGTGTAATCAAGCCTGTCAATGGAAAATATTATCTTCTTTTCTCCAAACTGTTCCCTTATTCTTTTGACTAAATTCTTTATTTTTCTTTTTCGGGAAGCATTGTTAAAAAGCTCAAAGTCTATGCCCATAGGAAAGGTTTCTGCTCTTACAACTCTGTCTTGATAGAAAAAGGTGCCTGACTTGTGATCAATGCCAAACATCCTGATAAGGGTTCTTAAGAAATTTGTGGTGTACTCGTAAGTATGAAAGCCTATAAGGTCTGCTCCAAGCATCCCTTCCATCAACTCCTTTCTCCAGGGAAGTTGCATGAATATGGACGGTGAGGGGAAGGGTATGTGTAAAAAGAAACCTATGGGTAAGTTTGGAAAAAGGCTTCTTAGCATTGACGGTAAAAGAAGAAGATGATAGTCATGAACCCAGACTACAGAATCGGGTGTAACATGCTTGGCTACTTCGTTACAGAAAACTTTGTTTACTGCAACGTAGGTTTTCCAATACTCCTCATTATAGTCCACATAGCTTAAAAACTCATGAAAAAGAGGCCAAAGAACTTTATTGCAAAAGCCATTATAAAACTTCTCAAACTGTTTAGAAGAGACGGAAATAGGGTAGGTTTTTAGCCTTTTAAACTTGCTTTTTAGCTGGTCCATAGCTGAAGGACTTAAGTAAGAACCGGGCCAGCCAATCCAAATGTAATCTTTAATTGAACTTCTTTTAAGAAAAGACTCCAACCCAGAAACTAAACCACCGGGACTTCTGCTTATAGTTAAATCAGAATGGACGGTAACAGGAAGCCTGTTAGAAACAATGATCAATTTTTTTGGAAAGTCCATTATAAATCATTTTAATACGAGGATGTCAACTTTTTAGTTCTGAGATGGTATATATGACGATAAAGAAAGCAAGCGACCTATAGACAGTCTCATATTTGGCATTCCAAGGAAACCTTTTGTAAAATTTCATTAGTCTAATTGAGCAAACTCTCCTTTATCGCTCTTAAGGAAAGTCCTGAAGTAGAGGAATACCGCATTGCTTTTAGTGTTTTTATCGGCTCAGCTAATAACCGCCAAAAGTTGGCATCCTGGCATGCTTTCTTACAGGCTTGATGTTTCCTAAGGGTAAAGCAAAGGTGCTTAAAGGAGAAGATGGAGCTATAATAACTTGTTCCATGATATACAAGCGATACATCTACCGTATGCAAAAGGAAGAATTCTACGAGTTCTTGCTAAGGTATGGAAAGGGTTTGGAAATAGTCAAAGAAGGAGAGGATGTGGAGTTTGCAGTTTATGAGCCTTTGCATGGAATGGAACCTATAGAGGTGTCCCAAGTAAAGGTGAAAGCTCCTAAGGAGAGCTTTAAACCTATTAAAGTTGGGGATTTTTTAATCATTCCACCTTGGATAAAGGCTGTAGTGATAAATCCCGGTAGTGCTTTTGGCACAGGCCTTCATCCTACTACCCAATTGTGCCTCAGATCCATGCAAAGATTTTTTCACCCTGGCTGGAGTGCCATAGATGTAGGGTGCGGTTCCTGTATTCTTTCCATAGCTCTAAAGTTTTTAGGTGCATCAGAAGTTCTTGCCATAGACATTGATCCGTTAGCCATCAAAGAGTGCAAGAGAAACGCAAAGACAAACGGAGTTGAAATAAAAGTTCTGCAAGCTACTCCAGAAGATGTTGAACGTTCCTTTGATTTTTTGGTGGCAAACTTGGACATACATGTTTTTAGAAAGTCTATGCTTAGCATACTTAAGCTCTTTAACAAAATTGGAGTATTTTCTGGTATATACGGCAAGAGCGAGCTGAAAGAATTTGTGCAGATGGTAAAAAATCATCCAGTAGGTGTAAAAAGCATAAGGTCAAAGGGTGGTTGGTTTGTTGTAGTTTTACAATATATAAAGTGAGATGAAGTGGATGTATAAGTTATTTGCATGGTTTTTTGTGTTTCTTGCGTTTATTGGACTTTTTGTTCCTTTGATTCCCACAGTACCGTTTTTCTTGCTCGCAATCTTTTTTATGCTTAAGTCTTCAAAGAGAGATTTGGTTAGAATAAAGAGAATTCCTTTTGTAGGCAAAAGGATCTATCCCTATATAAAAAGGTGGGCAAAGTGGAATATACGACCGCAAAGTTCTTACATCTCATAGGTGTTTTTCTTTGGACATCTTCTTCATCGTCTTTGGGGCTATTTATGCTCTATGGAAACTTTAAAGACACTGGATGTAAAAAAGAAGTCATAAGGACATTTTACAGGTGGATGACAAACTTAGAAATATTCGGGTTTTTGCTCGCACTTTCTATGGGTCTTTACATGTTATACCTTTTAGAATACAAATTCGACATAAATTGGCTTAACTACAAACTGCCTATAGTTTTCCTTATTTTTCTTCCCTTAGAGATAATAAACTTCTGGTTTGTGAATTTTAAAATACCAAAAAGCAAAGATAAGGAAAAGGCATACAAACAATACGATAGATTTAACTACATAGTTGCCTTACCTCTTGTGATAAGTTTTTTAGTGGTGGTATATTTGGCAGTGGTGAAGCCATGAATAAAGTGGTGGTTTTATTCAGTGGAGGTGTGGAAAGCTCTTGCTTGCTTTACTTTTATCTTTCAAAGGAATGGATAGTCTATCCCGCATATGTGATAACGGGCAGGTTCTGGGAGAAGTTTGAGTACAAAAGAGCTTCCGCCTTGTGGAGGTATGCAAAGAAAACTTATCCAAACCTTATGCCCATAAGGTGTGTGGTAACAAAGACCGCACCGACCGAGTCTAAGTTTATAAGGACAGAAGAAGAACTTTTTATCCCCCTTAGAAATCTTACCCTTTTAACCGCAGTAGGTAGCTACGCACTATCAAAAGATGCAAAACATATAGCCATAGGCAGTCTTGGGTTGTATCCTTTCCCTGACAACGATTTTGGCTACCTTCAAAAAGTTGAAGCTTTGATATCTAAAGGTGCAAATACATCGCTAAAAATATGTGCTCCGCTATTTGGTATGGAAAAGTGGGAGGTGGTTCAAAAATTCAAAGGTCTTGTTCCCTTTCATCTTACTTTCTCTTGCATAAACCCCGTAGTTCGTAAGGGAAAGATTCTGCACTGTGGCAAGTGTATAAAGTGCGTGGAAAGAAAGAAAGCTTTTAGCATATAATTGAAGGTTAAGAAAAAGCATTTACACCGCTTATAATTATACACTTCCATGGATGAATTTACCCTCAATCTGAACGTTTTCCCATACACCTTTCTTCTGATTTTGTTTGTTGTTTTTGTTTCTTATGTGAGCCATCTAAAGGCAGAAAGGGACCTGATAGAAAGCTCTTTAAGAACTACAGTTCAGCTTATGCTGATAGGTTACGCACTAAAAGTTATACTCAACGTCAAGTCGCTGGTTTCGTCCCTTTTGATTTTGTTGATTATGTCAGCAGTAGCATCTTTTGTGGCGGTGGAAAGGTTACGCTTGAGCGAATCTTTCTTAAAGAGCTGGGTTATAAGCTTTATTTCTTTGAACATTCCTACAGCCCTTGTTTTTGCCTTTTTACTTCTGTTAGGTTTAAAAAGCTATAGTCCCCTTGAACTTATAACACTTTGGGGTTTGATCTTGGGAAACTCGTTAAGTAATATTGGTCTAACTTTTGAAAGGCTTAAATCGGAAGTTATAAGCAGGCGGTCAGAAATTGAGGCTATGGTTTCCTTAGGTGCTCCTCTTAGAGTAGCTATGCTTGAGTTAATGCAAAATGCCATAAGGACATCTATGATGCCAAAATACAATATGCTAAAATCTGCAGGTATAGTTCATATACCTGGCGTAGCGGTTGGAATGGTAGTAGGTGGAGTAGATCCATTGGAAGCTATGGCGTTTCAGATAGTGGTCTTGCTTATGATAATTTCCGTTGGCTTTCTTACTTCCTATATGGTGATAAATCTTACTTACAAATCTATTCTAAGGTTTGCTAATGGCTAAGCTAAATTCCTTTCCACAAGCACAAAAGAGTATTCTTTAGTTTTGTCTTTTGCACAAAGTCATAATTATGCACGACCGCCAATTTTCGGAAAAATACCTTCATTTGCGAGTAGCACTCCCTTGACAAAATTACTGATATCTCTTAAGTATAGAGCTGGAAAGAAAGATCCTTAAATTCAAACCTCAAGTTTTTTTCTGGGATTTCCAAAAAGATCTTAAGCGAATGCATTGGCTTATACTTTAAAGCTTCGCTGTAAAACTCTTTACCTTGCTCCTCTTGGCCTAAGCTAAAGTTTATTAAGCTTAAAAGTGCATACTTTTCATAGCAATCTTCTGCGATCATAAGCCATTTGGTGGCTTCCAAGTACTTAAACTCCGTTATATACCTTACACCTATCCAAAAGGGAGATTTTTCGTGTTTCAGGTCTTCCTTGGTTAGTTTCTTACCGTCTCTGTAAAGAAGTATTCTAAACTTTACCCTCATCAGAAGTCAAAATCGTAGTCCTCTGTAGAAATCTCTTCCTCAAGTTCCTGTGGCGCATAAGTTTCCACCCTGCTTTGATAGGTGGGTGATAAAGACTTAAACATGGTCGTATCCTTCATAAATGCCAACTTTACTATTCCAGTGGGTCCCTGTCTTTGCTTTGCGACTATTATTTCCGCTATGCCTTCTTCTTCTGGCGGTGGGTTCTTTTTGTAATATTCTGGTCTGTGAATAAAGAGGATAAGGTCTGCGTCCTGTTCAATTTGACCAGATTCTCTTAGGTCCGCAAGTTGGGGTCTTTTATCACTTCTGTGTTCTACCTGACGAGAAAGCTGTGCCAAGGCTACCACGGGGACGGAAATCTCTTTTGCCAAAGCTTTAAGGTTTCTTGAAATTTCCGCTACTTCTTCTTGGCGGGAGCTTCTTCTGTGGGGCGGTCTAAGGAGCTGTAGATAATCCACGAATATTATTTGGATTCCCTTTTCCTTCTTCAGTTTTCTACTTTTTATCCTAAGCTCTGTGGTGGAAAGGGTAGGAGTGTCATCTATGTATATATTACAAGAAGAAAGTTCCAAGGCAGCGTTTAGTAACTTTTCCCAGTCTTCCTCTGATATAAAGCCCTTTCTTATGTTTTGAAGGGGCACCTTTGAAAGCATAGAAAGCATTCTCATAACAAGCTGTTCTTTACTCATCTCCAAAGAAAACAAAGCCAAAGGGACCTTTTCTTCCAAAGCAAGGTTCATCGCCACAGACAGCATAAAGCTTGTTTTTCCCATTCCGGGCCTTGCGGCGATTATAACAAGGTCAGAAGGGTGAAAGCCTGTGGTGAGCATGTCTAATTCTATAAAACCAGAAGGCATTCCAGTTACAAGTCTCTCCTCTTTACTTCTCTTTTCTATTATTTCCAATACTTGGTTTGTAACATCCTTTATGTGTTGGTATTGGGCAACTTGATGCTTCTCTGATATTTCGTATATCCTTTGTATAGCCTTTTCAAACAAACTGTTTAGGTCTGGACTTTCTTTTATGCCTTTGAGTATTTCTATGGATAATTCCATGAGTTTTCTAAGTCCCGACTTTTCTTTTACGCTATTTATTGCTTCTTCAAGAAGCACTCCTTCTGCTGCTTCTTGTGCTAAAGCATACACAAAATCCATGCTTATCCTGTTTTGTAGTCCAGACTTTAAGATGTAGTTGTTTATGACTATGTCGTCCCAATCTTTTCCTTTGTCTTCCCAAATCTTGCAAAGAAGTGAAAAAAGAAGGCGATGATCTTCAAAGAAAAAATCCTCCTCCCTTAGATGTTCAAGGACGGTGGGTATATTTTCAGGATCCTTTATCATAGCTCCCAACACTGCTCTTTCTGCCAACTCGTCCTTGGGGAGTTCCATTGGTTCAATCATGGTATATAATTTTAAAAATAGCCGGAGTGGCGGAATTGGCAGACGCGCTGTCTTGAGGGGGCAGTGCCCGTAAGGGCGTGCGGGTTCGACTCCCGCCTCCGGCACCAAAAATAAATGCGAATAATAAAACACGGTATAGCCTTTTCCATAGCGACATTAATCAGCAGAATAGTAGGTTATGTTAGAGATGCTTTAATAGCTTACTATTTTGGTGTATCAAGTATTACGGACGCTTTCTTTGTAGCCTTTCGGCTTCCCAATACCTTCAGAAGGCTATTTGGAGAAGGAGGTTTTAACGCTGCCTTTGTTCCGATATACGCCAAGGATATAAAGGAGGGAAAAGAAAGGGAGTTTCTCCAATCCACCTTCACATACTATCTTCTTATAAACCTTTTTACTACCTTACTGCTTGTGCTTTTTGCAGAGCAAATAATAAGCCTTATAGCACCAGGAATTAGGGCTAAATCCTACTTTGAACTAACTGTTTTTATGAGCAGGTGGATATTTCTCTACCTTTTCTTTGTAGGTCTTTCTGCTTTTTTTATGGCGGTTTTGAATACAAGAGGTATTTTCTTTGTGCCTGCTTTTGCCCAAGCGGTTTTTAACTTAGGCTTTTCCTTAGTTGTTGTTGTCAGCGCTCACCACTTTGGTTACTATTCGCTCATAGCGGGTGTTCTCTTAGGTGGTCTTTTTCAGCTTCTTTTTCATTTTCCCTTTTTGAAAGGAGTTCCTTTGGGCTTTAGCCTAAGGTTCCATCCACATGTAAAGCTACTATTCAAAAGACTTTTGCCAGCGCTTGCGGGCTTTGGCGTAGCCCAACTTTCCTTTTTTATTGATACTTTCTTGGCTTCTTTTTTAGCCCTTGGTTCCATATCTTACCTTTATTATGCTAACCGTATCTTTCAGCTTCCCTTGGGTGCTATATCTGTTGGTATAGCAAATTCTTTGCTTTCTGCCCTTTCCCATGGAGAGGACAAAGTAAAAAACACAACTTTAGCATTTCGCTTTATACTCTTGCTTTCTTTCCCGTCGGTTGTGGGTCTTTTAGTCTTTGCAGAGCAAATAGTAGAGCTTTTATACGGTAGGGGAAAGTTCTTAGAGAACGATGTTAAGGTGGTTGCCTTGGTCCTTCAGGCATACAGCTTAGGTTTGGTTTTCTTTTCCCTTCAAAAAGCCCTCAGCAGTGTATTTTTTGCAAGGGGAGACACATACACGCCTGTAAAGGCAAGTTTTTTGGGCATAATCTTTGAAGGTTTGACTGCTTACCTTTACGCCTTTGTCCTTAAGCTTGGTGTGGTAGGCTTGGCCTTAGGAACCGCCTCTTCTTCTGTTTTTTCCTTTGCATACCTTCTAAAAAATACCTACAAAATTATTGATTGGAGGGACTTTTTCTCCGGAATGGTAAAAATATTTTTTGCAGGTTTGCTGATGGGATGGTTTGGATTTACTCTAAAAGGAGTTAGTTTATTAATCAGCATACCAGCCTGCGCCTTTGCTTACTTTGCTGTTTTGTTGCTACTAAGAGAGAGATTACTAATTTTAGCTTTGGCTTATAGCAACCGCCTGACAAAAAGACTTTTGAACCCTTGAAAATATCTCCAACCTTTTTCTTGCTTGCCACACCAAAAGCACAAATGTGTGTTATAATTGGTAAAAGTTTCTGAGGGCTTTTGAATAGCCCTTGTCAAATTGGCAACTGAATAGGGATAGTTTTTCCTTTTGTTTTGTCTCAATTTAAGATAAGCTAATACTCCGTTTCTCAAGCTTCTGATAGATACCAGTCATCACAAAAACATAAAGTCATAATTATGTAATTGCACAAAGTCATAATTATGCACGATTGTTTAAAGCATTGGGAGACAAGGACTTAAATTTGACAATAACACACTCAACTTTGCACAACCTCGGATTTTCGGAAAATAACCTTCATTTGCGAGGGGGACCCCCTTGACAAAATTATTGATTTACCTTATTTTGATTAAGGTGGTTAGTTGGGGTTCTAAGCCCACTGTGTGGGATGGAGACTGAATGGCTTTTTACTATGGAGCAGGCGTCTCGGGTGATGTTCTAAGCCCACTGTGTGGGATGGAGACTACATTGTCTATCTCATCTAAAGTCGTTTTTATACCTGTTCTAAGCCCACTGTGTGGGATGGAGACTCTCTAAATCCATCGGAATTCCATTGCTTATGCAATATCGTTCTAAGCCCACTGTGTGGGATGGAGACAAGCTCTGTAAGTCTTGTCGTTATCGGTATTTCACCTAAGTTCTAAGCCCACTGTGTGGGATGGAGATTTGCTTGTTCCCTCTGAAAAAACCGCCCTCCCTGATGCAGGTGGAATGGAAAGCTTTTTTAAGTTTTATCTCTTTTTCAAAACTTTTTGCTTGGCTCAGTATAGTTGAAACTTCTCAGCTCAAACTCAAAAAACCACGTTAGCGAACTCTTGGAAAACTTGCTTGGTATTGCTACTGAGAAAGAATCTATTTATTTTGGCTTTGGGCTTTGGCAAGGGCTTGATTAAAAAGCTTTTGGATCCTTGAACATCTCCTACTTGCCTCGTTTTTGTGGATTACACCCTTAGAAGCTGTGTGTTGAATTATGGATATGACCTTTGGCAAATACTCCTTAGCTTCCTCTATTTTACCTTCGGCTATCAGTTTCTTAAAGTTCCTTATATAGGTCTTCATACGGGAAAGGTGGTATCTGTTTCTTATTCTCCTCTTTGCGTCCCTTCTCATACGCTTTTCAGCTTGCTTAGTGTTTGGCATGCGCAACCTCCTAAAATAATATTATAACAAACTTTCTAAAGGAGGTTTTAAGATGAAGCGCTTAGTTGTTGCAGGTTTGGCAGGTCTTGCTTTATTTGCGGTTTCTTGCCAACAAAAGCCTAAGGAAGAGGCTGAACAGCCTTCCACACCAACACAGGAACAACAGGCTAAACAAGAACCCACCGCAAAGGAACAAACAGCTCAACAGGCACAGGAACAGCAGGCTAAACAAGAAGAGAAACCACAGGTTGTTGCTCAGGCACCTACCGCTGTTAATGCAGAGGCTTTGGCTAAATCAAAGGGCTGTTTTGCCTGCCACGACATTAACGTAAAGAAGGTAGGACCTGCCTTTAAGGATGTGGCAAAGAAAGAAGCGGGAAAGGTGGATGAGGTAGCTCATAAGATCAAAAATGGTGGAGTGGGTGAGTGGGGAAATGTGCCTATGCCACCACAAAATGTCACAGAAGAAGAGGCAAAGCAGTTGGCTCAGTGGATACTCTCGCTTAAATAAAGAAAGCGGGGGCTTTGCCCCGCTTTTTTAACAAGCTTGTCCGGGTGCTCCAGAACAATCTGCGCAGAGAACCACTCCCTTTGATCCAAAGAATATCTTTAATCCTTCCTCTTCAAACCAAGGGGCAATGTTTCCACGTGCTATTTTCCACATAAAGTATCTTTCAAAGGCAGACTTTACAAGGTGTGCCCATCTACCCTTTCCAAATTTGACCTCCGCCCTTGGGGGAAGGACTGGCCTTGCATAGAAAAAGCTTGCATCTGCACCCATATCAGCTATGCATATGGCAGAAAGTTCGGGCGCATACCTATCTGTAGAGTTCCTTATATCGCTTACTATGTTTTTTGCTACAGCCATTGCCATCTGCTCTATCATCATTCCTGTTTTGGGTGCGCCTGTAGGTATAGGCGTTTGTTCTACAGGAGGAATGGCAGTTACCACACCCACACCATAAATGTTTTTGTAGGTTGGGTTCTGAAAGCATTTGTTAACTATAACCATCTTATTTGCAGGATTTGCTACCTTATCTCCCGCAGAAGCTACCACATCTGGACCCATAAACCTTGGCATAAGCATGGAAAGCTTACAAGGCTCCTCGTATGTATTTCCGTTTAGGTCTTCGTAAATTACCTTATCTGGCTCCACTTTGGTGATCTTTACATTGCTTACATACCTTATACTCCTCTCTGCAAACAGGTCTTCCATTATTCTTCTGGATGGACCCACACCACCAAGTCCCATATGTCCCACATAGGGTTCTGAAGTTATGTAGGTTATAGGGACTTTGTGTCTTAGGTTTCTTTTCTTTAGCTCGTAGTGTAGCATAAAAGCAAACTCATAGGCTGGTCCAAAACAGCTAACTCCAGGTATGGCACCAACTACCACAGGACCCGGATTTCTGTAAAATTCTTCCAGTTTCTTTTGAAGTTCTAAGGCATGCTCTGCGGTACATACGGAAGTGGAGTATTGTTCCTGCCCTTCTGCACCGAACACAAGTTTGGGACCGGTAGCAATGACCAAGTAGTCGTATCCTATCTCCTTTCCAGAGGTGGTCCAAAGCTTGTTGTTGTCTGGGTCTATTCTTTCTCCGTTTTCCGGCACGTAATCAATACCGTGTTTGGGAAGCAGGCTTCCAAGGGGGATAGTTATGTCCTCAAACCTTCTCCACCCCAAAGCTAAGTGTGGATAAGAAGGCGTAAAGCCAAAGTAGGGTCTGCCTGATACTACGGTTATTCTTAGGCTTTTGTCTAAGCGCCTGAGGTTATAAGCGGTTGCTAATCCACCTATTCCACCACCAAGTATTACCACATGCTTACTCACGGCACACCTCCTTTAAAAGGTTAGCTTATAACATTATAAGAATTTGTTAAAAAACCTACCGCTTGAGTTATAGACTTTGTCTGAGTGCGGGGAAGAGTATAACCTCCCTTATGGAATCCACATCTGACAAAAGCATAACCAACCTATCTATGCCTATGCCCTCTCCAGCGGTTGGAGGCATACCATACTCCAATGCCCTTATAAAGTCCTCATCCATAGCCATCGCTTCCTCGTCTCCCATTTCTTTCTCCTTTAACTGCTCTAAAAACCTTTCCCTTTGTTCAAAGGGATCGTTTAACTCCGTATACGCATTGGCTATTTCTTTGCCTGCTACAAAAAGCTCAAATCTCTCTACCAAATCTGGATCCTTTCTGTGGGTCTTTGCCAAAGGAGAGAGGATCTTAGGAAAATCCACCACAAAACAAGGTCCCCACAGTTCGTCCTCCACCAGCACGTCAAAAACCTTGTCTATAAGCTTGGCATGGGTTAGTGTCTCAGCCCTTGGTATGCCAAGCTCTATTGCCAGCTTTCTAAGTCCATCCAGATCTCTTAGGAAAAAATCCTTATCCTTACCCGTCTTTTCTTCTAAAAGTTGGAAGTAGGAGTATCTTTTGTAGGGGGGCGTAAAGTCCAATTCCTTGCCCTGATACTTTATCTTAAGGCTTCCCATAAGGGTGGTTAGAAGATAAGAAAAGAGTTCTTCTGTAAAGGACATAAGGTTGTTGTAATCCCAATAGGCGCAGTAAAACTCAAGCATGGTAAATTCAGGGTTGTGGGTAGTATCCACCCCTTCATTACGAAAGTTTTTGCCTATTTCATAGACCTTATTAAAACCTCCTACTACCAAGCGTTTTAGGTAAAGCTCCGGAGCTATTCTGAGGTATAGGTTCTGCTCTAAGTAATTGTGATAGGTGATAAAGGGTTTGGCGTTTGCTCCAGAGGCTATGGGCTGTAGTATTGGAGTTTCCACCTCAATGAAACCTTTGGAATCCAAAAATTTTCTAAGCTCAGATATTAGCCTATACCTTAAGAAAAAGATCCTTCTGCTTTTTTCATTGGCTATCAGATCCAAGTATCTTTGCCTGTATCTTACTTCCACGTCCTTTAGACCGTGCCACTTTTCGGGTAAAGGGTGCAAACTTTTGGCAAGAAGTTTCCAATCCTTTACCTCCACCGTAAGCTCTCCGGTGTTTGTCCTAAAAAGAGTACCTCTAACCCCTATTATGTCTCCAGGATCTACTATCTCCTCAAACTCTTTAAAGGACGTTTCCCCCAACAGATCCTGCCTTAGGTATATCTGAAGCTTTCCTGTTGCATCCTGAATATGGGCGAAGACCGCTTTTCCCATTGAGCGCAAAGTTATTACCCTCCCCGCTACAGAAATCTCTTCTGGCTCTGGCTCAAGGTCGTATTCTTTTTTTACATCCAAAACATTCAAACAGTCCCCTTCAGAAAGCGTAGCGGAATCCAAAAAGAGCCTACCATCCAATCTTGTGAGGATCCCTTCCAAAACTACCTCTTTGCCCTGTTCCAGCTGATGTGCGGTTCTTACCCAAATCTCCACCTTAGCCTCTAAGTCCTCCAACCTTATCACAAACATATCATCCTGCTTTGAAATCCTTTTCACTTTTCCCCGGATCTTAACCTTTTTGTTGGGTGGTGGATCTTTTTCGTATCTCTTTCTTATGTCCCCAAGGTTTCCGCTTATGTCGTAAGAGTAGGGATAGGCGTAGTTCTGCTCTTTAATCCTGCTTAGCTTTTCAACTCTTGATTTTTCCATAAGTGAAGTATTTTATCAAAGCTTTGTGTATAAAATGATACTCTAAACTCTCAAAAGGAAATAAGTGCAAACCCAAAAGAAGGGTTTGGATTTTAATTTACAGTTATAACTAAACTCAAAAGGAGGTGAGACCATGATGCTACCAGAGCCTTTTAGGTTTATGAGAATAGGTTGGTGGATTGTCCATATAATCGGAATCACTTTAGTTTTCTTCCTGGGCAGATGGTCCGCTAGCTGAGCAGAAAACCACCAAAGCCTGTTCTGGGGGTCTCCCCCCCAAGAAAACAAAAAATAAACAATAAACAGCAAATATCAGTAGCTAAATGAAAATTAAGTTAGATTCAGATGAAACAAATGTTTTATAAATTTATATTCCATGAGTAGAATGCTTGTAGTAGAAGATGAACCTTTGGCAATGGAAAGAATAATCAGATTTCTCAGGGAGGCTGGTTATGAGTCTTTTGAAACTGCTCAGTCTGTGAAAGAAGCTATTCAAAAGCTACACGCTTACAAACCAGACGTTTTGATACTTGATATAAGGCTACCAGATGGTTACGGTCTTCAGGTAGCAAAGGAGTCCATGTCTTTGGAAAAGCCTCCTGCAGTAATATTCACCACAGCTTACCAAGAGTACGCAGTGGAAGCCTTCAAGCTAAATGCAGTAGATTACCTTCTTAAACCTTTCACAAAGGATGAGTTTATCCAAGCCATAGAGAAAGCTCTAAGTAGAAGAGAGCAAAACAAACAAGTTTTGGATAACTTTTTAAAAAAGATAAATTTCATCATTCCTGTGAAGATGGGCACTACTGTTGTGCTCCTTTCACCAGAAGACATATATTACATAAAGGCAGATTCTGGAGAATCGGAAATAAGAACTAAAGAGGGATTTTATCCCATTTCAAAAAAACTATACGAGCTGGAAGATGCTCTAAAACATTACAATTTCTTCAGAGTGCACAGATCCTACTTAGTTAATCTAAACAAGGTTGCAAAACTAAAATCTGGGGAGCAAAGCAAATACAGAATCTTCTTTAAAGACATAAACGATACAATAGAAACCAGTAGAGAAGGAGCAAAGAACTTGAGAGAGTTCTTTGATATATAGACATAAAACAAAATCTATCTGTAAAAACAAGAATACAAAAGTTGCTGTAAGTACAGATCTTGTTTCTTATGAAACAGGTCATCTATGACGGTAAGGTAGGTGGTTTTTTGAACTTATACGATAGCTTAGTATTTGAGCTTGACTACGTACCAAGTAAAATTTTTGTGGAAACAGTTTTTGGTAAACTGAACTTTTTTGTTCTTGGTAAAGATTACCCAAAGCTTGTGGAAGAGGATGCGAGGATTCTTAACTACCAAAATGGTATAAAGTATCATCTTCCAAAGGGTAGTCTTCAGTTAGACAGATATTTTATGTTTGGAAAGGTGGAGGCTGTTGCAATTCAGGGACTTGACTTGATAAACCTGTTTTGGCTTGAAGTGCTTTGACTTATCTCTACTCTGAATACCGAAAACTCTCTTTCTCTGTAATAATCAAGCTTCCCGCCTATTAAAGCTAACCTGTCTTTTACATTTTTAAGTCCAACACCTTCCTTTAGATTATTAAATCCTACGCCGTTGTCCATCACCTCGATGAAAAGCTTTCTATCCTTTTGCCTTACAACCACCTTTATAATTCCAGCTTGCCACTTTAATCCATGTTTTAGGGCGTTTTCCACAAGCATCTGCACACAAAACTTGGGTACTTTCACCTCTAAATCTACGTCTTCTTGCGTTTGTATTTCAAGACTTACTCTTTCTCTTACTCTAAGTTTAACTATACTCCAGTATTCCTTTAGGTTTTCCAGTTCTTCCCTGAGGGTGATAAGGAAGTCCGAGTAGAGGGTTTTCCTCAAGAACTTGGAAAAGTTAATCAACGCCTTTTCTGCCTCCTCTGGGTTTGTGGAAACCAGCTCCGCTATGGCGTTTAGGATGTTGAAAAGAAAGTGAGGGTTTATCTGAAGCTCTAAGTTTTTGAGCTCTTGGGTAACTAATCTAAGCTTTAGTCGTTCCCATTCTCTTTTAGAAATTACTATCAGATATATCAAAAAACCAACCGATGCGGTAAGTATTCCGAGAACGTTCAAAGAAACTATTAACTGGAACTGTTTAAGTTCAATGTCCAGAAGGGCAATGTACCTGCAAAGTATGTAGCCTATATAACCACCGAAAAATCCCGAAAGGTAGGCAAGTGCGAGGCTAAATGGTATTCTAAGGAGCTTAGGTATCCTTTTTATAAGGACCCTATTGTTTAATTCGGTGGTAATCAGGGATAGGATAAATATGAAAAAACCTATAATAGCTCCAGAAAGAGCATAAGTAGGCCAGCTATCTGAGATCAGAAAGCCGACAAAGGTGCCCATGCAGGCGCCCATCAGCAAGGCAAAAAGCATTATGTATACCCATTCTCTTAAGCGTAGTTCCAGCATTTTCTAAAGTCCTTTTCTATAGAGAGCAGAAGGTTTATTACTCCTACCGAAACTCCCAGCAGACCCTGACCGGGGAAGACCGTATCACCTACCAAGAATAAGCCATCCACCGTTGTAAAGGGAAGTGGATAGCGAAAGGGAAAATACTTGCGAACCATAGGAACTCCTCCCACCAAACCTTTGTATCTTTTGGTGTATCTTTCAAAGGTCTTTGGCGTACCCACAAAGGCATTCTGTATTGCACCTTTTAAAGCTGGAAGCTTTTTGTAAATTTTACATAATATCTCCTCCTTGATGAGTTCTTTTCGCATTTCGTAGTCTTCCTTCGTTATGTTTTCCCAGAGTTCAGGACGCGCGTGTGTGGATACAGTCAAGCTCAGATACTCTTGGGAAGACATTGTACTATCTTCGGGCAAAGAAAGAGAAAGGAAAAGCTCCTTGGTCCCGCCCACGCTAAGGGGCTCTTCTTCCAAGATAAGTATGTGGCTGGGAAGGTCCTTAGCACGTTCTTTTTTTACCTTTGCATAAAGGGTTATTGCAGACCAGGCTTTGGAATAAACTCTCTTAGCCTTTCTTGAAAATTCTTTTACAGAATCTATTTCTACAAGGTCTTCTAAATTCCAGATGGTCGTGTTTAGTATTACCCTCTTTGCTCTGAACTGCCCCTTGGATGTTTCCAGCAGGAAGTACCCATCAGCCTTGATCACTTTAAAAACAGTGGTTTTTCTGTATATCGTTGGTATAACCTTTGCTATGCTTTCAATCAGGTTGGACATGCCACCAAAGGAGTAGTAAGTTTTGTTTATAGGATAGGAAAGGCCCAAAAGGGCAACCGCGTAAGACACTTCTTTCAAAAATCCCTGGGAGGTTATTAAAGATATATAGTCAAGCAACAGCCGATAATCTTGGTGTCCGGCTATATAACTTTTGAAAGTTTGACCACCTCTTGCATACCAGAGCAGTTGTTGTATAGCTTCAAAGGGATGTCTTAAAAAGAACCCTAATATGCTGGTGTATCCAGAAAAAGGTAAGAACTTCCAAAGAGTTTGCCAAAGCCTATGGGAAGAACTTTTTAACTCAGACAGCAGTTTGTAGTTTGCCACTCCTTTAAAGTTGCTATCCAACTCCTGCAAAAGCCTTTCAGAATCCCACCAAAGATTGATCCTTTTATCCATCACAAGCACTTGCATAGACATAGGGAGTTCCTTTAAAGCTGGAGAAACCTCAAGAAAGCTTAGTATCTTTCCCAGAGGCATAGGCTCTTCTAAGCCTGTTATGGTGGTAGCTCCCGCGTTGTAATAAAAACCATCCTTTTTGAAGGTGCCAGCACAACCTCCCAGATAAGAAAGGCTCTCAAAAAGGATCACGGACCTACCAAGCTTGCTAAGCAAAGCAGAGGCCAGCACACCACCAACACCTCCTCCTACGACAGCATAGTCAAACATCTCCATCAAAGAGTAAGATACAGAAAACCTAGGTCATACAAAATAAGTTTATGGCTTTTACGCAAATCTATTTTTACAATTTATTGCAACGCCTGTGTTAAAATAAAACATCTAAGCCTATTTTAGGAGGTGTGCATGAAAACCTTGGTAGAACTTGCCAATAGGGCAAGAGAGCTAAGTGGAGTGAGAATTTACAAAAGGAATGTAGAAGCAGTGCTGTCCGCAGTTCAAAAAAGTGGAGATTTTTGGGAAATTATAGATATGTCTGACCTGCCGGTGCCTGCCGCATCCGGTATAGTAAAGGTGCTTATAGAAGAAGGCATTTTGTTTATAGACGACGAAGAAAACTTAAGATTAACTCAAAAGGGCTTTGACCTTGTTAGAGAGCTGGGAATAGAGCCCTTTACGGATTACACCTGTAAAGCTTGCGAAGGTAGGGGCATACCTTTTTATGCTGATATAGAGCTATACAGAGAGTTTATACAGCTAACCAAAGACAGACCAAAGGCTATAAGGGATTATGACCAAGGATCTGTTACACCAGAGACCACCATAGCAAGAGTGCTCTTTATTGACTCCCGTGGAGACCTGAGAAACAAAGACATAATAGTGCTTGGTGCGGAGGATGACCTAACAGGCTTGGCAATTGCGCTAACAAGAAAGGCAAGGAGCGTGTTGGTTATAGACATAGACAAAAGGCTTATTGACTTTGACAACAGAATATTCAAAGAGCTTGGCATAGACAATGCGGAGGCAAGGGTTTGGGACCTAAGAAATCCGTTTCCACAGGAAATGCTGGGAAAGTTTGACGTTTTCGTGTCTGATCCACCGGAGACTTTGCCAGCCTTCAGAGCCTTCATAGGAAGGGGAATAGCAACTCTCAGAGAAGAGGGAGGAGTGGGTTACTTTGGTCTAACACTTAGAGATTCTTCCGTCTTCCGCTGGAGGGACTTTCAGATAGCCCTAACATCGGAGTTTGGAGTAGCCATAACTGACATAGTGCAGGACTTCAATCACTATATAACTTGGGATTACCATAAGGAAACAAAGGCAGCAGAGCTGGCGCCTGTGAAAAAAGATCCCAAAACCATATGGTATAAATCCGCCTGGTACAGAGTGGAAGTCCTCCCTGGTTTTAAAAGGTGGAACGAAGTAATATCTGACAATGTTTTCTACCTTGACGAAGAGGGATCAACTACTTGAAGAAGAGTTAGAAAAGTTTTTGATAGAAGAAGGATACCGCTTAGAAGAAGGGCAAAAAAGGGAAGTTTTGAAAACCTTAAAGGGTTGGTTAAAACCTTCGGTTGAAGGTAAAGGTTGGGTCAAAACCAAAGACTGCTCTTTTACTTTTGTAGATCAGAACTATGGAGAGCCTTACCACAGCATAACCGCAGGTGCAATTACAGAATGCATAGAAAAGTTCATAGAGCCTTCAGACCTTCTCCAAAAGGCAGAAAGTGCAAAGCTTATAACGGTGGTGGATGTGGGTTTTGGTTTAGGATACAACACCGCAGTTCTTATTAAAAAGTTAAGGGATATAAACAAAAAGGTGAATATTCAGATTCTTTCTTTTGAAAAAACACTGCTTGAAGAAGTTTTACCTCCACCTGAAGAGTACAGACCTTATTGGCGCATGCTTTGGGATAATCTGCCTGAGTTTGAAAAGGAAGGAATAAGCTTTAAGCTTCTTTTAGGTGACGCAAGGGAGAAAGTTCAAGAGGTAAAGGACTTTCAAGCGGACGCTATTTTCCATGATGCCTTTTCCCCATACAAGAATCCAGAACTTTGGAGTCTGGACTTTTTAAAAAGGGTGACGAGCTTTCTAAAGCCAGAGGGTGTATGGGTGTCTTACACCTCTTCCCTTGCAGTTAGGAAGGCTTTAAAGATCTTAGGCTTTAACCTTCAGAATACGAAGGCTGTAGGAAGAAAATTAGGGGGAACAAAGGCAGGAAAAAAGATAGAACAAAACCTATCGGATGAAGACCTTAGAAAGCTTAACACCTCTCCCTATGCTGTTCCTTTCTTGGACCCAAATCTTAACAGAAAGCCAATTCAAATACTCATAGATTATGCCCTTAAAGTAGTTTATAAGTCGGATGAGAAATAGGTAATTTCTCACCCAGCGTGTGTGTTATTATAATAAAAGTTTGAGATGTATGTGAGCGTGCAGTTCAAACATAACAGCCTTCAGAGTGAGCCAAGCAATCCCAAGCATGGACTAGTAAGAACCTGTCAAAGTGCTTGGCATTCCTCCCATGTTCTGGTGAGAAGAAGGTCAGTTTCTTTGGAGGTTGAGAAAACATCCCAATGAGAGGTTTGTCGAACAACTTCAAGAATACAGTTTCAGAAGTTTTTTCTTCTGTAAGCAAATATTACGACTTTTTCTTGAACCTTGTGACCTTTGGAAAAATAAAAAACTGGCAAAGTAATATGCTGAGCCTACTTGATAATGAAGGTAACACTTTAGATGTTGGCACAGGTACTGGTGAAGTGTTAGTGCGATCAAAATTTAAAGGACTAAAGGTGGGTATAGATATTTCTTTTGAGATGCTAAAAATGGCAAAAGGAAAATGTAGGGAATGCTATTTTATCTTTGCAGATGCAGAAGAACTTCCCTTTAAAGACAGTAGTTTCAAAAATCTAACTCTGTCCTTAGTATATAGGCACTTATACAATAGAGATAAGTTTCTGAAAGAAGCAAGCAGAGTGCTTGCAAAAGACGGAAAATTAGCCATATTGGACATTAATAGATTTTGGTTAACGCCAATGTTGGTATTTTTTATGAAATACCCTATGAAACCTGTAGGGATTGTCCTGTTTGGAAGAGATAAATGGGATTTTTTCATACATTCGCTGAAAAATAGCGTTGGAGAGGAAGAACTTAAAAAAGAGCTAGAAAAGGCAGGTTTTAGAATAACAAATATACATAAAAAGCTCTTAGGAATCGTTTATATAACTGTTGCGAAAAAGGTATAAAAGTCCCATCCCATTTTTCCTTAACCATACTTATCCAAATAACCCGCTTGTAGGACGGAGACTTGTCTGGAAAGTCCTTTTGCACCCCTTGGCTTTAGATTTTGTCAGGCGTAATACTATCCATGGAGATAAATATAACACACCTTGAATAGAAAATCAAAAAACTGCTCACTACCTTTATTGAGTTAAAGGTATAACACTGACAAACTTTTTATTTTTCCTGGATTCAAACTTAACTATACCATCTACCAGAGCATAAAGCGTAAAGTCTGATCCCATACCCACATTTTGACCTGGATATATCTTTGTGCCCCTTTGCCTTACTAAAATATTTCCTGCACGCACAAATTGACCTCCAAATCTTTTAACACCCAGTCTCTTTGAGTGACTATCTCTACCGTTTCTTGTTGATCCGCCACTTGCCTTAGATGCCATATTACTCCTCCTTTATCTCTTTTATTAGAAGCTCAGTAAAAAGCTGTCTATGTCCTCTCCACCTTTTGTAATTTTTCTTAGCTCTAAATTTAAACACAATCACTTTCTTTCCCTTTCCGTGCTTTACCACCTCTGCGATAACCTTACCTGTGTTGAACCGAATTTCTCCACCTTCTTTTCCGATAAGTATGGGCTTTAATTCAACAGTTTGCCCCTCCTGAACAGGAAGCTTTTCTACCCTTAACCGCATCCCTTGAGACACCATATACTGTTTACCACCACTCTCAATTATGGCATACATTCCCGACCTCCAATTTTTAAGAGGAGGGAGAAATCCCCCTCCAAAGGCTTAGATTACTTCTGTTGTTGTTCAGCAGGTTGTTGTTGTTCAGCAGATTGTTGCTGTTCAGCAGGTTGTTGCTGTTCAGCAGATTGTTGTTGTTCAGCTGGTTGCTGTTGTTCTGCAGGTTGTTGCTGCTGTTCAGTAGGCTGTTGCTCCGCTGGTTGCTCAGCAGGTTTTTGTTGACATGACACCACAAATGCAGCTAAGCTAGCCACTCCAAGTAATAGAAACTTTTTCATTGCTTACACCTCCTCTAAAGATATTTACTCCAAAATGATTATAAATATGGTTAGATAGCTTGTCAATAGGGTTTAGGAGGTTGTTCGAAAAATGCCACTTTAGGAAAGTTATGGTATAAAAAAGGTCCTTATAAGAAGAAGCAGATTACCTTTGAAAAAACCTTATGCCCTTACTAAACACAAATAAGAACTGTTCAGGCTCACATTAGGCTTGAAGTGGTAACGGTGGTAGATGAGGATGGAAGAAAGATAATAATGGTGGTAGAAACTGGAAGAGTTTATGAGAGTGAGATTGAGATGTTAAGGAAAGTATTAAGTAGGTTAGAAGCCCAAAAAGGATTACCTTTTATAGCGGACAAGGGCAAACTTTGCTAATATCATACAAGCTCTTTTAGATAAAGGATTAAAACCGGCGGTAAGGACAAAGGAAACAATAAGGATGAGTATTAAACATCCTTTAAGGAAGCTGTCAAAGGAAAATTGGGAAAGGTATGGGAAGGTTAGGTATATGGTAGAGCAGTTGTTTGGGAGCATAAAGCAAAAGGTTGGCTCAAGCTTTAATCTTTTGAGAAAGGATTTAGCAAGGAAGATGGCTATTGCCTGTGCTATTCTTTGGAACTTCTAGTTACTTGTAATCTATTTATTTTTGTTTGCCTTATCCACTGCCTTATGCTTTAACCTATTTTTAAGGTATTCGGTGGATTTTTAGAACAGCCTTTCAAAGGGACTGAGGCTGTTCGAAAAACCCCTCATTGGGACGTCCCCCCCCCAACCTCTAAGGGGACTAACCTTCTCCTTACCCTGTCCCACGCCCCTTCCACAAGCACTGGCTTCAGAGGGGAAAGGTCCCTCGATAGAACCTTTCCAAGAACAGGGAAGAGGAAGGCTACCCTCAGAACTTGCCAAGCACTTTGAGAGACTTTCTTAGTCTCTCCCCGCTTGGGATTCCTTCCGTTGACGGCCTCACAGGAACTTGGCTCGTCCTGAAGGCTTTTAAGTTTTTCTAAAAGCAAGTCCTTTGCCTTCTGAACTTGCTTTAGCTCAGAGTTTATGGCATTTCTTTTGTATTGGTTTGTTTCTTTTTTAAGCTGTTCTTTTAGCTCTTTTTCCTTCTCTTCGTAAGTGCAGATTGCATACTCCAAGTATTCCTTGTCTGAAAGAAGTTTTAGGTAGTTCTCTGGGATTTCTTCCTTAAAACCTAATGCTTTTCTTCCTATCACGTATGCGCCCGCTATGTCTTTGTCTATCCCAAGCTGTGGTGCATATTTTAGTGCTCCTATCACAGAAGTAAAAGCGGGATTGACTTTGATAACTTCTACTCCGTTTAGTTTTGCGGTTCTTTCAATCTTTGAGAGCAAGCTCTTAAAGTTCCAATGATGTAGTCTTTTCCTTAGGTTTGCTTTTCCGTTTCCTCTAAAGCCTTTATTGACTTTCTTTAAGTTTTCTATAGCTATTGCCTTTCCCTTCTCCTTTGCTATTTCTACTATCTTGTGTGCCAAAAGCCACTCTTCGTAGTCTTTTCTGTTTTTTGGAAAGCTGATAAACTCGTGTAAGCTAATAGTTTGATAGCTCAAAAGATTTCCATCAGGGCTTACTTCTGCTAATGCTAAATGCAAAGGGCTTGCGTTTGTGTCTATGGCTATCACTCCATACTCTTTGGTTAGCCATACCTCTAGAGTTGGTATCTCAAAACTTACATTCCCATAAATCTCTCCATCCCTTAGCTTTAGCTCTACTGTGTAAGGGAAATAAACTTTACTTTGCCAGCTCGTTTGAAGCATAGTCAAAAATGTGTTCCACTTATCCTCTGCGTTGCTTGGTTCCCTTAACACCTTTGCGTAAATGAACTTTCTCTCACTTACCGTAATCCTTAAAAGAAGTTCTCCGTTTATGCTTTCAAACCTCATAAGTCTGTTGCCTTTATCTGCCTTTGATCCTACGCTTATTAAAGTTCCCTGTCTTTGTTCCTTCCACTTTCTTTTTAACTTTTCCCTACTTTTCTCGTCTCTGTTTTTACAGAGCTTTTCAAAAAGGGCTTTACCGCCAAACACAACTTTTTTGTCTGTTGGATACTGTTTTGCTTTGTAGATAGCAGAGTCTATGTATCTGGTAGGTAGGTCAAGAAAAAGTTGTCTCAGCTTTTGGTATATTTGGTTATGGAAGTTTTTGGTTTTCAGTAGTTTATAAGCTGACCTTATGGCGGATGATTGCTTACGCATTAATTCCAAAAGCTTTTCTCTGTCAGGACTGTTTAGCTGGAGTTTAAACTGCACGCTTACATACATCAGGCTTTTATTATAACTACTCAGCACTGCCTGAAGGATTTTTTCGAACAGCCTCAAAAGGACTTGACAAAGTAGGTGGAATGTATTAAAGTAATATATGTACTTGAGGGGTTGATAAGGTAGGCCCCTTGTAAAAGGACTTGACATCCTTCACAAACTGATATATAATTAATTTTAGAAACTAAGGTAGAAGTTGAGGGGTATAAAAAGCCCCTTGTCATATTGGCAACTGAATAGGGAGGAAGAACCCAAGGTTTTTATGAAGAGTTTGATCCTGGCTCAGCGCGAACGCTGGCGGCGTGCCTAACACATGCAAGTCGTGCGGAGGGGTGATGAGCCCCTCAGCGGCAAACGGGTGAGTAACACGTGAGTAACCCACCCTTGGGAAGGGGATAACCTTCCGAAAGGAAGGCTAATACCCTATATTGCCGGGGGTCACTAAGACTTCCCGGTGAAAGGTGGCCTCTGCCCGCAAGGGCATGCTACCGCCCAAGGAGGGGCTCGCGGCCCATCAGGTAGTTGGTGGGGTAACGGCCTACCAAGCCTACGACGGGTAGCCGGCCTGAGAGGGTGGTCGGCCACAGTGGGACTGAGACACGGCCCACACCCCTACGGGGGGCAGCAGTGGGGAATCGTGGGCAATGGGCGAAAGCCTGACCCCGCGACGCCGCGTGGAGGAAGAAGCCCTTCGGGGTGTAAACTCCTGTCGGGGGGGACGATGTGGCTCGGGGTGAATAATCTCGGGCCATGACGGTACCCCCAGAGGAAGGGACGGCTAACTACGTGCCAGCAGCCGCGGTAATACGTAGGTCCCGAGCGTTGCGCGAATTCACTGGGCGTAAAGCGTCCGCAGCCGGATGGGTAAGCGTTTCGTCAAAGCCCACCGCTCAACGGTGGAACGGCGAAACGAACTGCCCATCTTGAGGCACGCTCAGGCAGGCGGAATTCCCGGTGTAGCGGTGAAATGCGTAGATATCGGGAGGAACACCGAAGGCGAAGGCAGCCTGCTGGAGCTGTCCTGACGGTCAGGGACGAAAGCTGGGGGAGCAAACCGGATTAGATACCCGGGTAGTCCCAGCCGTAAACCATGGGCGCTTGGCGTCGTCCTTGTGGCGGTGCCGCAGCTAACGCGGTAAGCGCCCCGCCTGGGGAGTACGGGCGCAAGCCTGAAACTCAAAGGAATTGGCGGGGGCCCGCACAACCGGTGGAGCGTCTGGTTCAATTCGATGCTAACCGAAAAACCTTACCCGGGCTTGACATGGTGGGAAACCCTTGCGAAAGCGAGGGGTGCTGTCCTCTGGACAGAATCCCACCACAGGTGGTGCATGGCCGTCGTCAGCTCGTGTCGTGAGATGTTGGGTTAAGTCCCGCAACGAGCGCAACCCCTGCCCTTAGTTGCTACCCCGGAAGGGGAGCACTCTAAGGGGACTGCCGGCGATAAGCCGGAGGAAGGTGGGGATGACGTCAGGTCAGTATGCCCTTTATGCCCGGGGCAACACAGGCGCTACAGTGGCCGGGACAATGGGATGCGACCCAGTAATGGGGAGCCAATCCTCAAACCCGGTCATGGTGCAGATTGAGGGCTGAAACTCGCCCTCATGAAGCCGGAATCGGTAGTAATGGCGGATCAGCTAAGCCGCCGTGAATACGTTCTCGGGCCTTGCACACACCGCCCGTCACGCCACGGAAGTCAGTCTTCCCGGAAGCCCCCGAGCTAACCCGAAAGGGAGGCAGGGGACGATGGGAAGGCTGGCAACTGGGGCGAAGTCGTAACAAGGTAGCCGTAGGGGAACCTGCGGCTGGATCACCTCCTTTTTAACGGAGAAAAAGTTTCAGGCTTACAAAGTGGGTTCTTCCTCCCTATTGAGTTGTCAATCCCGCAGGGCCTCTAGCTCAGTTGGTCAGAGCGTGCCCCTGATAAGGGCAAGGTCGGTGGTTCAAGTCCACCGAGGCCCATTGTCTGGGGCATTAAGGGGATGTAGCTCAGCGGGAGAGCGCCTGCTTTGCAAGCAGGAGGTCGAGGGTTCAAATCCCTCCATCTCCATGCTTACAAAGCAGGCTGTGGGCTCTTAAATGGGCCCATGTCAAATTGGCAACTGAATAGGTCTTTCTTCCTTGTAGGTGTGCAAGTTAGTAAGGGTCTGGGGTGGATGCCTCGGCTGCCCGAGGGGATGAAGGGCGTGTAAAGCTGCGATAAGCCGGGTGGAGGCGCAAAATGCCGTTGAGGCCCGGATGCCCGAATGGGGAAACCCGGCAGGGTGTTGAGCCCTGTCATCCGCGTAAAGCGGAGCCGATACGGGGCGAAGTAAAACATTCTAGTAGCCCCAGGAAAGGAAATCAAAACGAGACTCCCCGAGTAGCGGCGAGCGAAAGGGGACCAGCCCAAACCGCACGGGTGCCATGGTGGCAGCCTTAGCTCGTGCGGGGTTGCGGGACGTATCCGGAGGGGGCTGCCAACCCCTCAGGGAGTTACAAAACTTCCACCTAGCCGAAGTGAGCTGGAATGCTCCGCCATAGAGGGTGAAAGCCCCGTAGGCGAAAGGTGAGAAGTCTCCCGGGGATACGATCCCAAGTACCACGGCCCTCGTGGAAGGTCGTGGGAATCAGGGGGGACCTCCCTCCAAGGCTAAGTACTCCGGGCAGACCGATAGCGTATAGTACCGTGAGGGAAAGGTGAAAAGAACCCCGGAAGGGGAGTGAAATAGAACCTGAAACCCCAGATCCACAAGCCAGTGGAAGGGTCCTTTTGGGCCCGACTGCGTGCCTTTTGCAAAATGAGCCAGGGAGTTGTCCTCAGCGGCGAGGTTAAGCCGTTAGGCGAAGCCGTAGCGAAAGCGAGTCCGAATAGGGCGTTAAGTCGCTGGGGGCAGACGCGAAGCGGAACGATCTACCCATGCCCAGGGTGAAGGACGGGTAATGCCGTCTGGAGGCCCGAACGGGTCGGTGCTGCAAAACCGTCCGATGAGGTGTGGGTAGCGGTGAAAAGCCAATCGCGTTCCGTGATAGCTCGTTCTCCCCGAAATAGGTCGACGCCTAGCGTCACCCGTTCCTTCCCGGAGGTAGAGCCACTGGTTGGGCTAGGGCCTCGAGAGAGGTACCGAACCCTGCCAAACTCCGAATGCCGGGATAGGTAGGGTGGCAGTCAGTCCCCGGGGGATAAGCTCCGGTGGACAAGAGGGAAACAGCCCAGACCGCCAGCTAAGGTCCCAAAATCCGGGCTAAGTGGGGAAGGATGTGCGGCTGCTAAGACAGCCGGGAGGTTGGCTTAGAGGCAGCCATCCTTTAAACAGTGCGTAACAGCTGACCGGCCGAGCGGCCGTGCGCCGAAAATTTAGCGGGGCTAAGCCCGGTACCGAAGCTGCGGGCTCGCGTAAGCGAGCGGTAGGGGAGCGTTCCCTGTGGGCTGAAGTCTCACCGTAAGGTGGGATGGACTGCAGGGAAGTGAGAATCCTGGCATGAGTAGCAGCGAAGACAGGTGAGAAACCTGTCCGCCGGAAGCCCAAGGTTTTGGCGGCAATGTAAATCATCCGCCAGTTAGCCGGGACCCTAAGGCGAGGCCGAAAGGCGTAGCCGATGGGAAGCGGGTCAACATTCCCGCGCCAGCGGTGTGGAGCCAGAGTCGTGACGCAGGAGGCTAGGGAGAGCCGGCTATGGAATGCCGGTCCAAGGTAGTAGGAGGGGGTGGCAGGCAAATCCGTCACCCCATACTCCGAGAGCCGATGGGGTAACTCTCCTGACGCCACACTGCCGAGAAACAACGGCGCTGGCGTTGAAGCACCGCTGCCCGTACCGGAAACCGACACAGGTGGGCTGGGTTAGTAGCCTAAGGCGTCGGGGGAACTCTCCTCAAGGAACTCGGCAAGTTGCCCCCGTACCTTCGGAAGAAGGGGGGCCCACGGAAGTGAAGCCTCCTCGGCGTAAGCTTCTGTGGGTCGCAGAGACCGGGCGGTGCCGACTGTTTACCAAAAACACAGGACTACGCAAACCCGTAAGGGGATGTATGTGGTCTGAAGCCTGGCCAGTGCCCGTAGGTTAAGGGGAAGGGTGCAAGCCCTGAACCGAAGCCCGGGTAAACGCCGGCCGTAACTCTGACGGTCCTAAGGTAGCGAAATTCCTTGTCGGGTAAGTTCCGACCTGCATGAATGGCCCAACGAGTGCCGCACTGTCTCGAGGAGAGTCCCGGCGAAATTGTGATGCCGGTCAAGACGCCGGCTACCCGCGGCAGGACGGAAAGACCCCGTGAAGCTTCACTGCAGCCTGGTATTGAGTCTTAGCTTGTCTTGCGCAGGATAGGTGGGAGCCTGTGAAGTCCCTCCTCCGGGAGGGATGGAGGCGCCGGTGAGATACCACCCTGGACAAGCTGAGACTCTAACCCAGCCAAGTTATCCTTGGCGGGGACCGTGCCAGGTGGGCAGTTTAGCTGGGGCGGCTGCCTCCTAAAAAGTAACGGAGGCGTCCAAAGGTACCCTCAGGCGGGTCGGAAATCCGCCGTAGAGTACAAGGGCAGAAGGGTGCCTGACTGTGAGGCCGACAGGCCGAGCAGACGCGAAAGCGGGGCCTAGTGACCCACCGGTTCCACGGGGAAGGGCCGGTGATCAGCGGATAAAAGCTACTCCGGGGATAACAGGCTAATCTCCCCCGAGAGCCCACATCGACGGGGAGGTTTGGTACCTCGATGTCGGCTCCCCCCATCCTGGGGCTGAAGCAGGTCCCAAGGGTTGGGCTGTTCGCCCATTAAAGGGGGACGCGAGCTGGGTTCAGAACGTCGCGAGACAGTTCGGTCCCTATCCGCCGCGGGCGCAGGAGTCTTGAGGGGGTCCGTCCCTAGTACGAGAGGACCGGGACGGGGCAGGCTCTGGTGTACCGGTTATCTCTCCAGAGGTAGCGCCGGGTAGCCATCCTGCTACGGGATAAGCGCTGAAAGCATCTAAGCGCGAAGCCCACCCCAAGATAAGGACTCCCTGAAGGGCCGTGGGAGACTACCACGTTGATAGGCCGCAGGTGGAAGCTCAGCAATGGGTGAAGCCGAGCGGTACTAATAGCCCGTTCGACTTGCACACCTACAGGAAGAAAGACCTATTGAGTTGCCACTAATTTATCTGTTGAAAAATTGATTTGTCAAGTTTCCCTCGGGACCATAGCGGAGGGGAAACACCCGGTTTCCATTCCGAACCCGGCAGTTAAGCCCTCCAGCGCCGATGATACTGTGCCGGGCGAACGGCACGGGAAAGTAGGTCGTCCCGGGGGATTGATTAAAAATTGTTATCTTCCTTAAGCTTTTCGTTCTTTCTTTTTTAAAAATTCGCAAAATATATCCATAGTGAATTCCCTAAATCTCTTTGCTTCTTCGGTATCTTCAAACTCCTCGGGTAGCATTTTGTGTTTTATCACGTAGAATCCTTTTAAATTTTTCAACAACTCTTTGAGACATGCTATTTCTCTTATTTTTAAGCCATAATTACACAGGTATGACTTTAAGTCTTCCGAGATAGAACTCTGCAAAGCTAATTGACGGACTTCTTCTAATATATCCCCCTTGCTCTTGTTTAGCTCTGGATTTAGTATGCTAATGAGGATTTTTTCTAATATATCGGTAAGTTCAAGTTTAAGAGGAAGATTAAACGCATCCTTTACTATAGAGTTTAATTTTGAATTCAGCTTTAATTCTTCAATCTCTTTCATTATTTCCTCTATTGTTTCTTTTCCTATTTTGTTTCCCGACTTTTCTATTATTTTTTTTATTTTTTTTATTGTTTGCCTCAGTTCCTCTATCCTCAGCTCTTCTTCTTTTTTCTCCAGCTCTTCTACTTCATCTCCTTCTTTAATGTCTTTTTTCTTTATTGCGTCTATTTTTAAGGCTTTTTCTAAAGTTTCTTTTATTATTTTCTCCAAGGCTTCTTTTAAATCATTCTCTTTTATCCTTCCGTTTCGCAATTTCTCCTCTATTTTTTCAGCTATGTTGTTTAATATTTCCTTTATTTCTAATACTTTTTTTGCTTTTTCACATTCCAATGTTTTTATTATTTTTTCCAAGGCTTCTTTTTTTATTATTTTCTCCAAGGTCTCTTTTAAATCATTCTCTTTTATCCCCCTGTTCTGCAATTTCTCATCTATTTTTTTAGCTATGTTGCTTAATATTTTCTCTATTTCTGATACTTTTTTTTCTTGTATACCTTCCAATGTTATAACAACCACCTCCACATCTGGATGCCAAAGATAAGGGTTCATGTAGTAGTAGATATTCTCGTGCGCTTTTTCACACACTCTTTCAATAATATTCTTATTCAACGCGCTCATTGCACAAAAGTGCTCAATTAACCTATCTAACAAGTATTTATTCTTACCAGCACTCACGCCCACATAAATTATCTTCTTCTCACAGCATCCGCTCATTCCAATCTCCCTCCTTTTTGTTATCCTACATTATACCTGATTGCCCGATTTTGTGTTATAATTTTCATTCATATTACACCTGTCATGATATACTCGCTTATAAATTATCTTAGTCTTATAACCATAGGCATAAGCGGATTGTCAATCTTAAGTGGGCTTATATTCATAAAGCTTAAGAAAAGGGACATTCACAAGTTCTTTATGATAAACGCCTCAATCTTTGCTCTTGTTTTTGTATTACTTTATGTGATAAAGACCCTTTTGTATCCACCTCAGCCTTACACTGGTCCATACAAGGGATTATTTTTATTCATACTTTGGACACACACGATCTTAGCTATTATCAACTTTCCTCTTGCTGTGATAACTCTCAGGTATGCCTTTAAAGGACTCTTTGACAAGCACAAAAAGATTGCCCCAGTAACTGCTTTTGTGTGGCTTTACGTTGCCATTACAGGATGGATGATATACTACTTTATGCAGTGGTTAAACAAATAACATGCTTGCGGTCATAGGAGGGAGTGGGCTTTACAGGATTGACCAACTGGAAGAGGTGCAGGAGGTTAGAATAACCACTCCTTTTGGTGAGCCATCCTCTCCTATTCTGATAGGAAAGCTAAGGGGTAAAAGGGTTGCCTTTTTGGCAAGACACGGACTAAATCATCAGTATAGTCCTTCTTTTGTTCCCTACAGGGCAAATCTTTGGGCTTTGAAAGAAATAGGAGCAAATAGAGTTCTGTCTATTTCTGCAGTAGGAGCCATAAACGAAAGGTTTAGACCGGGAGATTTTGTTATCATAGATGACTTTTTAGACTTTACGAAGGGCAGAGAAGATACTTTTTACCAAGGAGCGTATTCTTTGGATGTGCCTGGAGATGACAAACCAGCTGAGCTTTTGAAAAATAAGAAGGTGGTCCATGTGGATATGTCAGAGGCATACTGTCCTCAGATGAGAAGGTGTTTGATGGATGTTTTGGAAGAGCTAAAGCTGAGCTATCATCCTTCGGGTGTTTATGCTTGCACAGAAGGTCCAAGGTTTGAGACTCCCGCAGAAATAAGAGCTATAAAGATTTTAGGTGGGGATGTGGTAGGTATGACGGGCTATCCGGAAGTAGCCTTAGCAAGAGAGCTTGCAATGTGTTATGCCAGTCTGTGTGTGGTAGCAAACCCAGCGGCAGGAATTGCCAAATACAGATTAACCAGCGACGAGGTAATATCTTTAATGAAAAGCAAGGAAGAGGAAATAAAACTTATACTTAAGCTTTTTGTGGAAAGGCTTGAAGATCAAAGGACTTGCAATTGTCACAGAGCTTTGGAAGGAGCGGAAGTTTAATCTACATTTATCTTATCCTGAATCACGTAAGGCTTCGTATCTTTAGTCTGATAGTATATTCTAATTAAAAGCTCTGCTATTAAACCTGTGGATATAAGTTGAACACCAGCCAGTATGGAAAGAACGCTTAATATAAGCAAAGGTCTTCCACCAATGGGTTCATCCAGAAAGATCTTTAAGAAGAGAAGGTAAAGCAGTGCAAAAAGACCTGCGCTGAGCAGAAAAAAGCCTATACTACCAAACATATAAAGAGGTTTGTTTATGTATTCGTTGAGAAACTTTACAAGCATAATGTCCAAAAGCACTCTAACTGTTCGGCCTATACCATACTTGGACTTTCCGTAGATCCTTGGGTGATGTTTTACTGGAACTTCTGTTATCTTTGCTCCCTTTCTTTTTGTAAGGGCGGGTAAAAACCTGTGCATGTCTCCAAAAAGCTCAAGGTCCTTTACCACTTCAGCCTTATAAGCTTTGAGGGTGCATCCATAATCGTGAAGATGCACACCTGTAATTTTAGATATGAGCCAGTTGGCTATCATAGAGGGCAGTTTTCTTGAAAGGAAGGGGTCCTTTCTGTCCTTTCTCCAACCGCTAACTATGTGATAGCCTTCTTTCAGCTTTTCCAAAAGGGTTGGTATGTCTTCTGGGTCGTTCTGAAGGTCCGCATCTAAGGTTATGATGACCTCACCTTTTGCGTGTTCAAAACCTGCAGACAGGGCAGCAGTTTGTCCGTAGTTTCTTTTAAACCTCAAAACCTTAATCCTTTTGTCTTTCGTTGCCAGCTCCCTTAGTATATCAAAGGTAGAATCTGTAGAGCCGTCATCCACAAAGATAACTTCGTAATCTTCTCCTAAACTGTCCAACACTTTCTTTAGCTTTTCGTAGAGAATAGGGATGTTTTCTTCTTCGTTGTAAGCTGGTATGACAATAGAGAGCATAAAAATAGTTTATCAGATGTAAGCTCCGGCACCTTCAAAAATGATGCGTATTGTCTTCTCTTCTTCTTTTATTTCTTTTACCTGGTAATCGTAAAAGTTGATTTTGTGAAAATCTTCTAAGGGTAGTCTCTTTTCTGCTATATACCTTAAGGCGTAAGCCCTGTGCCTTTGTGGATTTTTTACCTTTTGGCCCTTTTTGTAGAACTCAAACCTAACCAGCTTAGAAACACTCTCAAAGCTTAAAATTTTTTCTTCTTTACTTCCAAGCAAGGATATTACAGTTTTCCCTTTGAAAAGGTCCTTGGAGATTCTTCTTAAATCTTCTTTCCACCAGTCCTTTAGACTTTTTCCGTTGCACTCATCGTCCCAAGATAAGGGAGCGTAAGGCAGTGGAGAGTTTATGCTTATCAAACCAAGGATTGGGGATAAGACCAACGAATGGTCCGATATAAAGTTTTGAACTGCAGGGGGAAGAACCCAAAACTCCAAGCTGTCCCAGAAGTTGTTTTTATACCTTCTCCACGCAGGCAAAAGGTCTTCCATACTGATCCCAAAGCAATTTATCAGCTCAACCCTTTTTGCAGTCAGCTCTTGAAATGGATATACCTCTACTCCCGCACTTATGCTTTCCTTTAGCCTTATTCTTGATTGTCGCTTCGAGGAGCCAAGAAGAAACAGCATAAGAAAAATATTAACAGAAAAGCTTCAGAATATGGGGGACCAAGAACTCTGCAAAGCTCAGCTTGTTTTCAAAAGAAAAGGGAATGGTTTGTCCGTCCTTAAAGATCAAATAACCTTCGTGTGACTCTTGACCCATTATCCCCACAGGATTGGCTACTATAAGGTCTAACCCTTTTCTTATTAGCTTTTCCTTTGCGTTTTGCAAAAGAACATGCCTTTCTTCAAGGGCAAAGCCTAAAACCCTTAGACTGCTCGGTTTTACCTTTGACACTTCTTCAAGAATGTCAGGATTTTTCACAAGTTTAAGGGTCAGTTCCTCCGATTTTTTTATCTTACCTTCTAACTTCTTTAAGGGCCTGTAGTCAGCCACTGCCGAGCTCATCACCAAAAGATCAATCTCTCCGATTCTTTTCATCACTTCCCTTAACATATCTTCTGCAGATACAACTTTTACCAGTTTAACTTCCGGTGGGGGTTTTTCCTCTGTATAAGCACTTATTAGTTCAACCTCCGCACCATACCAGCGTAAAACTCTTGCTATGGCAAAGCCCGTTTTTCCGCTTGAAAGGTTGGATATGAACCTTATACTGTCTATGAACTCCCTGGTAGCACCCACAGTTATTAAAACCCTTTTACCGTAAAGGGGCTTTTCCCTCAGTCCCCACTCTACCCAATCTAAAATTCTTTCCAAGCTTGCCAATTTACCTTTGCCTTCTTCTTCACAAGCCAAAACTCCTTCCTCCGGCTCTATTATTACTACTCCCCTGTCTTTTAGCTTTTTGACGTTTTCTTGAATTGCAGGACTATTCCACATCTCCACATTACACGCAGGTGCGAGCATCAAAGGTCCGCTGTGAGCCAGAGCGCAGTTGGTCAGCAGGTTATCAGCAAGCCCCAAAGCTATTTTTGAGAGTGTGTTTGCACTGCAGGGAGCTATTAGAAAGAGATCAGACCACCTTGGTAGGTTTATATGCAAAAAAGGATCATCTTCCCAATCAGAGTATGCTTTGTTTCCGCTCAAAGCGTAAAATGTTAGCTTGCTTATAAACTCTTCTGCCTTTGGAGTTAGCACTACCCTTACCTGGTGTCCTCTGTGTTTTAACTGTCTTACCAGCTCACAAGCTTTGTGTATTGCAATGGAGGAAGAGACTCCTAAAAGTATTTTTGCCACAAAGTTATTTTAACAGCTTAAAAACTTAAATTTGCCAGCATAGAAAGGCGTCCAGTTGTTAGCAAGACTCCTAAGGCTACAAGCACCAACCCCCCTATGAACTCTACCACCCCAAAGAACTTGCTAAAGCTTTTGACAAAGCTCAAAAAGGCAGACAGCAGTCCGCCCGCAACAATAAAAGGAATGCCAAGACCCATGGAGTAAAAGAAAAGCAGTATAGCACCTTGCAGTGCAGTCTCCTGTTGGGATGCATAAAGAAGAATGCTTCCAAGCACAGGACCTATGCAGGGAGACCAACCAAAGGCAAAGAGCATTCCAACAACGAAAGCACCAAACAAAGATACATTACTTTTCATTTCTATCCTCATTTGCCTGTAAAGTTTTTCATGAAAGCCAAAGGAGTATAAGAAAAGCACTATGAAAATGATCCCCAAAAGGTCAAAGAGCAATTTTTGACTTATGACCCCAAAAAGATGCAGAGAAACTAGCAAAGCAGAAACACCCAGAATTTCTTTAAGGAAATTCTCCCTTAGAAAGACTCCAGCAAAGTGAAGACCAAAGAAAACTATCAGACCTCCACCCACCTTTGAGATGACTTCTTGATAATCTCTTAGTAGTTGTCCCACAGTGGTTGTTCCTGCACCCAATAGGGAAAAAACCAAGGAAAAGCCAAAAACAAAAAGCACTGATGCAAGTAAGATGTTTAGATTAAAACCTTTTGAACTCCCATCAGCCCGACCTATACCAGAAATGTAAGACAGATAACCCGGAATGATTGGAAGAACACAGGGAGACAAAAAGGACAGCAAACCTGCAGTAAAGGCTATAATAAAAGATACTTCAAGCATCAAGATTAAATATAACCATTTTTATTTCCGTATAATCTTCTATGGCGTATTTTGGTCCTTCTTTGCCTACACCTGAAAACTTTACACCTCCGTATGGCATCTGATCTGCCCTAAAGTTAGGACCTTCGTTTATGAGAACTCCACCTGCTTTTATACCCCTTATAAACCTCCACGCTATTTCCAGATCTTTTGTAAATACTCCCACTTGCAAACCGTAGTCCGAGTCATTTACCATCTGAATAGCCTGATCCACATCGCTGTAAGGATTGACTACCACCACAGGAGCAAAGGCTTCTTCTCTGTAGAGTTTTGATTGAGGTGGGACCAAACTAACCACAGTTGGGACTAAAACAGAAGACACTTTGTCACCGCAGGACACTCCCCCAGTAATCAATTTTGACCCATACTGCAAGGCTTCGTCTATCCAACTTTGGATCCTTTCCACTTCACTTATGGATATCATCGGACCCACATCTGTGCTTTCTTCCATTGGATCGCCAACCTTTAACTTTTCTACTTCAGAGGAAAGCCTTTCCAAAAACAGGTCAAATATTGATTCATGCACAAAGACCCTTTGGACGGATATGCAAACCTGTCCCGCTATGGCATAGCCTCCCTGCACTGTTTTTTGCACCGCCCTTTCAATGTCAGCGTCCTTATGGACCACCACCGCTGAGTTTGAACCAAGCTCAAGAACCAGCTTCTTTATACCACACTGCTTAGCTATTATCTCTCCCACCTTTCTGCTTCCTGTAAAGGAAACTACCCTTACGTCAGGATGGGTGGTTATGACCTTACCTACCTCCCCAAACCCTGGGAGCACGGATATGGCAGAGGGTGGAAAACCAGCTTCTAAAAGCAGTTCTCCAAGCATCAAAGGTGTAAGTGGTGTTCTTTCGGATGGTTTTAATATAACCGCATTCCCAGAAGCTAAGGCTGGAGCTACCTTGTGCATGGAAAGGTTCAAAGGAAAGTTAAAGGGAGTTATGGCGCTGACTATTCCAACGGGCTCTCTTACATAAAAGCCAAACTTGCCCTTTCCGTTTGGATGGGCATCTATTGGGATTACTTCTCCCCCAATTCTTCTCGCTTCTTCTGCGGAAAAAAGTAAGGTTTGTATTGCCCTTTGGACTTCCGTTCTTGCTTCCCTTATAGTTTTCCCAACTTCCAAAACCAAAGTCTTTGCGAATTCTTCACTTCTTCTTTCCAAAATTTCCGCAGCCTTCATCAACAGCTTATACCTTTCATAGGGGGTAAGCTTTGCCATCTCTTTGGCTCCTTGCTTGGCGATCTCAACCGCTTGCAAAGCTTCCTTTTCAGTGGCAAAATGTACCTTAGCGATAACTTCTTGAGTGTAGGGATACTTAATTTCTACAAGGTTGTTTGTTTTGACCTTTTGACCACCAAGTATAAGTTCCCTTTCCATAGGTAAAGATTATATCTTCAACCATAAATATTTGCAGGATCTTTCAAGCACAGAAACTAAACTATATGCTTCTGTAAGAGTCTTGCCTGCACTAAAAACTCCGTGGTTTTTCACTATCAAAATCTTAGACCTTTTTAATCCCTGCGCCACTGCTTTGGCAAGTTCTTCGCTACCGGAGGGATAGTCTGGGATAACCTCCACCGCACCTAAGATGGCTTTGCCCTCTGAATCTTTTGGTTCTATTTTGGAGTAGTAATTTGAAAGAAAAACTGTATAAAGGGGGTGGGCATGGACTACCGCTTTGTGGGTGGTTTGTAGATAAATTTCCCTATGCACTATCCACTCAGAGGATGCCCTTTCTTTGAGCGTGTGTTCCCGATAAAGCGGTAGTTCAATAAGGTCTTCAAAGTCTAAGTTCCCAAGGTGGGAACCAGTTCTTGTTATTATGGCTTGATCTCCCAATCTTACAGAAAGGTTGCCTGCCCTTGCATCCACCAATCCTTCCTTATATAACAGCCTTCCTATCTTTACAACCTTTGCCTTATAGTATAGCACTCTAAAAAATATAATATGAGATATGCGCTTCATTCTTACTCTTGATATAGGAAACACAAGCATTGACGCCTGTACTTTTGATGGAAAGGAGCTTAGATTTTTGGGAAAGTTTGCCCATGAAGAGTTAGACAGACTACTTTTGGACTACGATCATATTTTTGTCTCTTCTGTAAAACCTTCTCTGAATTACAAACTAACCAAAGCCTACATCTTCAGCCCAGAAGAGGTGCCAATAAATACTGCCTTTGAGGGAAAGGAAAGGGTTGGTATAGACAGACTTTTAAACCTTTACGGTGCTTTGGAGTTCTATTCAGACTCTTGTCTTTTGATAAGCTGTGGCACCGCTTTGGTTGTGGATGTTATGGTGGATGGTGTGTTTGAAGGTGGATTTATAAACTTGGGATTGGGTGCAAGGCTAAGGTGTTTAAGCGAAAAGGCTGAGCTTATCCCACTTTTTAGTTTAGAAAAGGTAGATGTCCCCTTAGGAAAGGACACAAAATCTGCCATACTTGGAGGTCTAAAAAAGGAAGTTTTTTATTACATTGAAGGGCTTTTGAGAGAGCTAAAAGCACTCTATACGAAAGATTTCACGATTATAATAACAGGCGGTGATGGATGGTTTTTGAAAGACTTTGGACACTACGACCCTTTACTCTTACACAGGGCAATGCTAAGGCTTAAAAAACTCTTATAATTCGGTAATAAGTATCCCTCTGAGCGGGTTTAAAGCCCGCAGACCTTATAGCATTGACCATATCCTCCACCTTTGGAATAGAAACCCTATAGGATGTAGAGGAGATAACGTTTTCTTCTATCATCACACTGCCAAGGTCGTTAGCACCAAAGTGAAGGCCTACTATACCTATTTGCATGGTTTGAGTAACGTGCGAGCTTTGTATGTTCTTGAAGTTGTCCAAATATATTCTGGAAAGGGCAAGAACCTTCAGATAGTATGTTGATGGTGCTTCTTCAAGGTAGTCCAGTTGAGTATTTCCCTTTTTAAAGGTCCAAGGAATAAAAGCGGTAAATCCACCCGTATCATCTTGAATTCTTCTTATTCTTTCCAAATGCTCCACTATGTGCCTGGGTTCTTCTATATGCCCAAACATCATAGTTGCAGTGGAAGTCATACCAAGTTTGTGGGCGGTTCTGTGCACCTCTTCCCACTCTTCCACAGAGCATTTGCCCGGGCTTAAAAATGCTCTAACTTCCGAAGAGAGTATTTCTGCACCACCGCCGGGTAGAGAATCCAGCCCAGCCTTTTTTAATTCTCTTAGAACCTCTTCTATGGTCATTCTTTCAATCTTTGCAAGATATACTATTTCGGGTGCAGAGAAAGAGTGTATCTGAACCTGTGGAAAATGTTTTTTTATTGTCCTTAAAAGCTCTGTGTAGAACTCAAGGGGTAGGTTTGGGTTCAATCCTCCCTGCATGAGTAAAGTGGTTCCACCCCAATCTACAAGTTCCTTAACCTTGTTTAAAATCTGTTCTACGTCCAAGACGTAAGCGTCGGGAGAGTTTATTTTCCTCTGAAAGGCACAGAATTTACAACCTGCCACGCACACATTTGTATAATTTACGTTTCTATCTATGACGAAAGTTACCAAATCCTCTGGATGATGGAGCTTTCTTACCTCGTTAGCCAGATAGCCCAGCGTAGCTAAGTCTGCTTTTTCTAAAAGCTCTAAGGCTTCCTCTTGGCTTATTCTTGCTCCTTCCAGTATATGCTCAAACTTCAGAAGTCCTTTCATAGGATGTATTAATTTATTCCTGTGGGTTTAATAGGTCCATGAATATCTTTGATGGTGTAGCTCCCCTTTGCCTAAAGTATTTGCCTCGGTAAGGCTTTTCCGCAGGTTTATCCAGCTTGGCTAAAACTATCTGACATATCCTCATGCCTTTATAGAGCCTTATGGGACAGCTGTTTGCGTTGTAAAGCTCTAAGGTTATTTGACCCTCAAAGCCCGCATCCACCCAGCCAGCGTTTTCTATAAAAAGACCCAGTCTTCCCAAAGAGGATCTACCTTCCACAAAGGCTGTTATATGCCCGGGAAGCTTTATGTACTCTAAGGTTGTAGCAAGGAGAAAGGACTTGGGCTTTATAACCAAACCCTCCTCTGGAATCTGCAATCTTTGAATTGGAATACTCTCCTGTTTGACATCTATAAAGTCTGTAACATAAAAAATCACATCTTCTCCAAGTCTTAGGTCTATGGATGAGCTTTGTATGTTTTTTTCATCTAAAGGCTCTATGCTTAGCTCACCCTTTTGTATAAGTTCCTTTATGCTCCTATCCGAAAGGATCATAGCTTTCTTTTACAATGGGGGTGGAGGGACTCGAACCCTCACGGGGGATTACCCCTGGGGATTTTAAGTCCCCTGCGTCTGCCAGTTCCGCCACACCCCCAACACAATATTTATTTTAAGTTATTAAGACCTCAACCAGAATATCTGAATAAGGTTCTTTTTGATAAACATTTACTTTACCATCCTGATACAAAAACATCAAACTCAAAAGATAGGGCACAGGGTTTCTGTTTCCCACAAAGTCCAAAAAGGAGAAGACTTTGATCCCCTGACTTATCAACTTTTCAAGTTCTTCAAGAGCCTTCTCAAACTTTGACACGTGTATAGGTATAGTTTTCCTTTTTTCACTTTTTTTCTTATATCCTTTTACCTTTTTCTTAATTTCCTTTATCCGATCAACTACAAGGCTTGTTGTCTCCACACTTTGAAGATTGCTTTTTTCTTCCTCTTCAAACATCTGAACAATCTCTTCTAAGGTGTATTTCTTCTCCCTTCTTCTTTTTGGTTCAGGAAACAGCACATCCACCTGTTTTTTTAGCAAAAAGACTGCGGCATAAACCGCTCTCGCAGGTATGCGCAAGTCTAAAAGTTCCATTTTCTTTATTTCTTCTATATACATGCGCGCCAGCTGGGCTATGTCAACGTTCCATGGGTCTAAACGGCCCTCTTCCACCAATCTGTAAGCTATTGCAAAAGGATGCTCCTCTTCATATAGCACCGCAACCTCTCCTCGAGGAGGCTATATTAATTAGTTTGTTAAGCGTGTCCTTAAGCTCTTTTCTATGAACTATTAAATCTATCATGCCCTTTTCAAGAAGAAATTCTGCGGTTTGAAATCCTTCGGGAAGCTGTTGTTTTATTGTCTGTTCTATAACCCTTGGACCTGCAAAGCCAATTAAAGAGCCAGGCTCAGCCAAAATAATGTCTCCAAGAAAGGCAAAGCTGGCAGAAACACCGCCCATAGTGGGATTTGTCAAAACCGTTATGTAAGGGATTTTCTTTTCTTTTAGAAAACCCACGCCAATGGATGTTTTTGCCATCTGCATAAGGGAGATGATACCTTCCTGCATCCTTGCTCCACCGGAGGTTATGATGGCTATCAAAGGAAGTTTATGCTCTGCACTATATAGGCACGCTCTGTAGAATCTTTCGCCCACCACAGAACCCATACTGCCTCCTATAAAGCTAAAATCCATAACACAAAGCACAACTTCTTTATCTCCCAAGCTTCCCTTGGCAACTACTAAAGCTTCTGTAAGATTGGTTTCCTTTTGAGCCTGCTTAATTCTTTCTTTGTAAGGTTTAGAGTCTTTAAAATTTAAAGGATCAGAGGGGAGTATGTTTTCAAACATCAAGGAATGGTTGGACAATAGAGATTGAACTCTTTCTAAGGAACCCATTGGAAAGTGGTAATTGCATTTAGGACATACATTTAAGTTTTCCTTCAGCTCTGGCACATAAATTATAGCCTTGCAGGAGGGACATTTGGTCCATAAGGTTTCCTTTTGCTCTTTTTTTCTAAATCTGTCTAAAAGGCCCATTCGTAAAATTTTACTATAATAGTTTTTTGTGATTCTTTATATTCTTGCTGTAGCAAGCGCGATTCTTTACTTTTACAATCTTGGCAGTTTTCAGGTGTGGCAACCTAATGAAGCCTTTTATGCAGAAGCAAGTAGACGTATGCTATTTACAGGAGATTACATAACTCCTTACTACAACGATGAACTGAGGTTTCAAAAACCACCCCTTACCTATTGGCTTGTTGCCATTGGTTATTGGTTGTTTGGTGTGAATGAATTTGGACTTAGGTTTTTTCATGCAATCTTAGGTCTGGGCACCGGTTTTACAACTTTCCTATTGGCTTGGCTTCTAACAAAGGACTTAAAAATCTCTGTTTTTTCTTTCTTGATATTGGTTTTGTCCTTGCAGTTTTTTGTTAATGCCCATTATGCTTCCCCTGAGGTGCCTTTAGCTTTTTTTGTGTGTGTTAGCCTAACCTCTTGGTATGCTTATTACAAAACTAAACGCCTTCCCTTTCTGCTAATAGCCTTTTTAAGCTCCTCCTTGGGTATGTTGGTAAAGGGACCAGTAGCCTTTGTCATGCCTGCACTTATAGTTTTTACTTTCTTGATTTTGGAAAAGCCAAGGGAGCTTTTGGATATAAAGTATTACCTTCTGACAGCCTTTACACTTATGCTCGGGCTTTGGTGGCACATTTACCACTTCCTTGTATACAGAGAAACTTTTCTAAGGGTCTTTTTTGCGGAAAACATTAAAAGGATTTATGCAGGTAAAGAACCGATATACTTTTACTTTTTAGACACATTGGTAAGCTTTATGCCTTACTCTTTTCTGTTCTTTCCTGCTCTTTTTTGGTCTTTAATAAAGGTAAGGAAAGAGCTAAAATTTGTCATTCTTTGGGTAGTATCCTTTTTTGTAGTGTTTAGTTTGATAAAGAAAAAAATACCCTTATACATAATGCCCGCTTATCCCGCTATGGCAATAATAACCGCATACTTTTTGATAAAAAGCCCATGGGAGAAAATAAAAAAATGGAATGAAATTTTTATTTCCGTTTTACTCTTTGCTCTTACAACTGCGGGAGTCCTATACTTTGACCTAAATAAAGCTTTCATAGTAATTTCCCTTATCCCCCTAATTTTTCTTAAGTTTGACATCAAATATGCCCCTGCGATAGGAATGTTGATCTTTTATGTATTCCTTGCAACCGCCATACTTCCCTACTTGGAAACCTATAGACAAACGAAAAACTTAGGGCAATTTATAAAAGAACTTGACCCTAAGGGGGAATACAAAACCTATCAGGTGGGTCACTTCCACCACAGCCTTCCCTTCTATGCAGAAAGGAAAATAATAAGGGATCAGACGCCGGAGAAAAACTCTTTGGTAATCTTTGAGATAGGAAAGTTTGACGGATGCGAACCAATTAAAAGGTTTTACCTCTATAAAGGTTCTGAATCAAGACTTTTTAAATTCCTCATGGACTCCAAAAAAGGTAGAAACTTTTCAGAATTTGGGGTTTGTGTTTATCTTTAGAATTTATGAAAGAAAGGTGGAAGGCTATTGCAAGCATACTGCGGAAAGAAAGTGGTTTAGAAGTCATACCTTCTTATGAAGGATGGGGTGCAGGTTATGATCCTGTTTATATACCTGTGCTTGAAATGTGGGCAAGGGGCGAGCTGGAGGATATTCCCCCAATAGCTAAGGTTCCAAAGGGTATTGTGTTTGACGCTCGGGAGTTTTTAAAAAAAGACGACGAATATACACTAAACGCTGTAAGACACGAGTTAGCTTATCTTTTGAACACAGACCTTTTCTTGTGGAGGTTAGGTCAAAGGGAGTTTTTTAAGTTTGGCTATCCACCCACTTCTTTTGTGGTTTTGTACTCTGTGCTGGAGTCAATAAAGACAGATGAAAGCATCATCCAAGCCCATCCATCGGCAGAAAGAATCCTAAGGCTTCAGTGGAGAGAAAGGCTAAAAGCTATAGATTCCTTATACCCCCATCATCGGTTTGCCTTGGCTTTTGTTGAGGAGTGGTTAGGTTCATCAGTCCTTCCCAAAGACCTTCGTAAAGCCTTTGTAGATTACATAAAGGCTCAAAACAAAGAAGCTTACTTAATTCTTGCGGATGAAATATTCGGAAAGTATATTTCAGCGTTGGAGCGCTCTAAGGCTCTAAATCAAATAGACCTGCTTTTGGAGGAAGCAAAAGGTAGAGTAAGACGAGATGCTCACAGAGGAAGGATAATGACGGATGTTCTGAAAAAACTACCTCAAGATATGCAAAACCTACTTTTTAGCCACAAAGACGAAAATTCGGAAAGTTTGGAAACAAGGGATAGGGAAAGGATTTTGGATTATCTAAAAAGCTTGCCTGAGTGGATGAGGGAATACCTAAGGCAGATGTCTTACTTGGATATGGTGGAAAGGGACGTAAGGTTTTTTAGCCATTTTCTTCCAAAGACTTTGGAAACGGATTTGGAACACAAAGGCTTTCTTATGTTTATTCTAAAACCTTGGAGCAATAGTGGTTCAACGGAAAGCACAAGCACAAGCCCAACGCAGAGAACTCTCTCGGAAAAGGACAAAAGATACCTTAAGGAATATGGACTAAGCGAGGAGGAGTTTAAAACCTTTCATCGCATCTTGAAGGACGTTAGGGTTTATGTAGAGTCCTTTAAGAGAAAATTTGAAAAGCTTATTCCAAAGGAAGAAGAGGAGTGGGACGGTGCATATTCCTCCGGAAGGCGCATAGACTTTAAAAGGCTCCAAAGAGAGGTGCCCATAAAGAGAGGGCTTTTCTACAAAAGAAGGGAAACGCCACAAGATAAGGTATTGGCCTTTAAACTGCTTATAGATCTATCTTCATCCATGAAGAAAGAAAACAAGGCTGAAAATGCCTTCAAAGCCTTAATTCTATTTTCTGAAACTTTGAATGCCTTAGGTATGCCCTTTTCTGTATCTGCTTTTAACGATAAGGTCTATAGCCTTAAGACCTTTGAGGAAGAGTATAAGAATGCGAGGGCAAACATAATAAACGCTTTTAACCTTTTAGGTGGCGGAACAAACTTAGAAAAGGTCTTGATCGAAGGTATGGATGAGTTACAGCTTTTTTGTAAAAAACATAACATAAAGGGGGTGCTCATAGTCTTTTCTGATGGTGAGCCTACTAAGGGGCTTAAAGGGGAAGCACTTAGAACACTAATAAGAGAACTTAAGGGCAAACTACCTGTGGTAGGCATAGGAGTTGGTAAAGAAAGAAACTTTGTGGAGGAATACTTTGAAAAATCGGGAATAAGGATCTCGGAAATATCAAAGATTCCACAGGCTTTTTCTAAGGTGGTGGAAAACTACCTAAGAAGGTTGATTTCTGTTTAAATTATTATCCATGAAAGTTGTTGAATACAGTCAAATAGTGGAGGCAGTTAAAGAGATTGCTCTGCAAGCAAATTACACGCTACCGCAGGACGTAGTGGTGGCTTTCAAAGAAGCTTTAAATAGAGAGGAGTCGGAGTTGGGAAGGGAAGTCCTAAGGCAGATACTTTTGAATGCAGAGGTAGCAGAGCAGGAGCAGATGGCATACTGTCAGGACACTGGAGTAGCTGTTGTTTTTGTAGAGATAGGTCAGGATGTGCATGTGGTAGGTGGGTCTTTAACGGATGCCATAAACGAGGGGGTGCGCAGGGCTTACACGGAAGGGTATTTGAGGGCTTCTATGGTTTATGATCCTGTTTTTGAAAGAAAAAACACAAGGGACAACACTCCCGCCATAATACACTACGAGGTAGTGCCTGGAGACAAGCTAAGGATAGTTTTTGCTCCAAAGGGTGCAGGGTCTGAGAATACTTCACGCTTGGCTATGCTAAAGCCTGCGGATGGTTGGGAAGGTGTAAAGAGATTTGTTTTGGAAACGGTAAAGTTAGCTGGTCCAAATGCGTGTCCGCCATTTACTGTTGGAGTAGGGATAGGTGGAAACTTTGAGTATTGTGCATTGCTGGCTAAAAAAGCCTTGCTAAGACCGGTGGGAGAAAGAAGCAAGGATCCAATAGCAAGGAGAATAGAGGAGGAGCTTTTGGAAGATATAAACAAACTCGGGTGGGGACCTATGGGATTTGGGGGAACAACAACAGCCATAGATGTAAAGGTGGAGCTATACCCTTGCCACATAGCTTCCTTACCTGTGGCGGTCAATATTCAGTGCCATGCGTCAAGGCATGCGGAGGTAGAGCTTTGAAGTGGCTTTTTATCTTAACCTTCATAGGCCTTATAACCGTACTCTTTCTATCTGGTTTTGCCTTCAGATTGCTAAGGAGTCACTTAAGCAAGTATCTATGACCTTTTCCAAAGCTTTTCTTTGTATTTTTCTTTCATCTCCAACTCAAGCAGGAATAAATACTTCAGAAAAGTGTAGATAAAGGAAGATACCGCCACAGAAAACCCCCTTAGACCATCCAAAAAGCCCCTTTGGAGAATAAACACTTTGAAGAAGCTCCACAAAGGGTTAAAAACTAAGTTATATACCCTAAACCTTCTACCTTCTTTTTGGTATGCTTCGGCCATAATTTTTGCATACCTTATAGTTTTTTCGTATTGCTCGTAAAGACTGCCATAGGAGTAGTGGTATAGATCACCCTTTAGCTTTTTAGCTTTGCCCTTAAAGATGGTTTTTTCGTGCAGTTCTCCCTCAAAGCGCACCGTGCCTTTTTTAAAAAGCCTTACTCTCCATTCTGGATACCAAGCGTGTTTTAAAAATCCACCAAGATAGTAAGTCCTTCTGCATACCATAAAAACGTCAGCTTTTTTTGAACGTAATGCTTCTGCTATGGAGTGCTTAAGCTCTTTTGAGACCTCTTCGTCTGCATCCAAAACAAGTATCCAATCCTTAGAACAGAGTTCAATTCCCCTGTTTAACTGATTGGCGTATCCATCCCAAGGATGATAAAAGACCTTTGCACCCAAGCTTTTGGCTAACTCTACGGTGTTGTCTGTGGAACCGCTGTCCAACACCACGATCTCATCCGCTATATCTTTTACACTGTTTATTGCCCTTGGCAGGTTTCTCTCTTCGTTTTTAGTCAGTATTAAAACAGACAAACTCATCGTGCCATTAAAATTTCCCTGAGCAATGGATTAAAAACCTTTTCCCTTCCTATGGTTGTTCCTTCTCCGTGTCCGCACACTACCGATGTATCTTCTGGAATTTCTGAGATTACTCTTTGGAGAGATCTTTTTAGCTGTTGGAGGTCTCCGCCGGGCAGGTCCCACCTTCCAACAGAACCTCTAAAGAGCAAGTCTCCCGCTATGAGAACCCTTTGATCTTCAATGTAAAAACAGCAATGCCCCGGTGTGTGTCCTGGTGTGTGCAAAACTTTAAGCCTTAGCTTACCTACGCAGATCTCCTGATGATCTTCCAAAAAACCATCTGGCTCTGGACAAGGAAGATCCGCACCTACGTATTTATCAAAACCGTTCCATATTGGATCATTCAACAAAAACACATCCGCTTTGTGCATAAGGAAAGGAATTTTTAGCTGTTCTTTTAGCTTTTTTACCTGCCCCACGTGGTCTATGTGTCCGTGAGTTGCCAATATTAGCTTAGGTTCTGTGTTTTCTAAGGCTTTGAAAATGGCTTCAGCGTCCGCTCCTGGGTCTATTACCACAGATTGCCTGCTTTCCTTGTCTATGACTACAGAGCAGTTCATACTTAAGGGTCCCACAGGCAAAACTTTTAGTATCATTTTTTAAACAGCTCCGGTAATTTAAGAAGATATATGTAAATTCTCTTCCACTTACTCCACTCTATGGCCGGCAGGTTTGCTCCATAGGTTTTGTTTGGTTCCAAGTCTTTGGAAACACCCGATTTGGCAGCAACCTGCACGTTATCTCCAATATGCACATGATCTGCCACACCCACCTGCCCAGCTAAGACCACATTTTTACCAGTTTTTACACTTCCAGACAATCCTACTTGACTGACTATTATGTTCCTTTCCCCTATTTGGCAGTTGTGAGCTATCATAACCAAGTTGTCTATCTTTGTTTCTTTGCCTATAACTGTGCTGTCAATCATGGCCCTGTCTATGGTGGTGTTTGCCCCTATCTCTACGTCATCCTCTATGATCACGTTACCGATATGGTTTAGTTTAAAAATACCTTCCTTTGTTATGTGATAGCCAAAACCGTCTGCACCTATAACCGCTCCGCTATGTACCCTTACCCTTTTACCTATAACGGACCTTGGATACACCTTTACCCCGCTGAAAAGTATGCTTCCCTCCCCTACGTGAGTATAGTCTCCTACATAACAAAAAGGATAGACCTTTACTCCGTCTTCTAAAACCACATGTTTTCCAACGTAAGCAAAGGGTCCCACATAAACATCCTTTCCTATGACCGCAGATTCTTCTACGTAGGCCTTAGGAGAAATTCCAGAAGGATGCTCCTCCTTAAAGTAGAAGTCAAGAAACTTTGCCAGAGAAAGCTTTACATCCTCTACAAGTATATAGCTTTCGTGATTGACTTTTTGAGAAACCACCACCGTTATTTCTCTCTTTTCCTTTACGTTTTCAAAATCTTTAGGAGAGGGACAAAAAATTATAGTGCCTTCCTTTGGTCTTTGGACGGAGGAGATCCCTTTTAGCCTTAAGTCCTTTCCAAATAGCTTACCGCCTATACGCTGGGCTACTTCGGACGCAGTAAAGTTCATACTCACTCCTTCTTAGGAACCAGCCTATAAAACCTCTTCTTCCCTAACTGTATTTTAAGCTCTTGGAGAACCTCAATTTCCTGAAAAGGATCTTCTATTTTCCTTCCGTTTACCCTAAAACCTCCACCTTCTATAACCCTTCTTGCAGAGTTCTTTGAAGGTTCCAAGCCAAGCTCAAATAAAAGTTCGTAAGCTCTCTTTCTGTAGCCCTGTGGCAGTTCTATAACCGGTGCGTCTTGTGGAAATTCTTTTTCCGAGAAGGTTTTTACAAAAAATTCAAGCGCTCTTTCCGCTTTCTCTTTTCCGTGAAAACGCTCCACTATAGTGTAAGCAAGTTTTTTCTTTGCCTCCATGGGGTGCATATCTCTTTTGAAACTTTCTATTTCTTCCCTGCTGTAGTCCGTAAGCAAAAGGTAATAATCCCACATAAGCTCGTCAGATATTGACATGATTTTACCAAACATAATTTCTGGTTCTTCTGTTATACCTACGTAGTTTCCATAAGATTTAGACATCTTCCTAACGCCATCTAAACCTACCAGTAGGGGAAGGGTGATGCATACCTGAGGTTCCTGACCGTAAGCCCTCTGAAGGTCTCTTCCCACCAAAAGGTTAAACTTCTGATCTGTGCCCCCAAGCTCCACATCCGCTTTCAAAAACACAGAATCATAGCCCTGAAGCAAGGGGTATATAAACTCGTGAATGTAAATAGGGTTTCCTTCTTTAAACCGCTTGGAAAAGTCATCCCTTTCCAACATTCTTGCGACCGTGTATTTGCCTGCAAGTCTTATTACGCCTTCCGTTCCCAGTGTAGAAAGCCAGCTACTGTTAAAAACTACGTTTGTTTTCTCCGGATCGAGGATCTTAAAAACTTGGTGTTCGTAAGTTTTGGCATTCTCTAAGATCTCTTCCCTTGAAAGCGGTGGTCTGGTTTCGCTTCTGCCCGTTGGGTCCCCTATCATAGCGGTAAAATCACCTATTACAAAATAGACCTCATGTCCGAGCTGTTGAAACTGCCTAAGTTTTTGAAGCAAAACGGTATGTCCAAGATGTAGGTCTGGAGCTGTTGGATCAAAACCAGCCTTTATCCGAAGGGGCTTACCTCTTTTTAGTTTCTCTATAAGCTCTTCTTCCTCTATGATCTCTGATACACCCTCCTTTATCAGATTGAGCTGTTTTTCCCAATTCAGCATAGCTTCTATTTTAAGCCAAACTCGTGGTTGATGATAATTGATAAATCATTTATTCATTTTTTTATCAGTAATTATTTTTATTGATTTTTGTGAAAAATTAGCTATAAACAGATAAAAAAGTTAGCAAATCTTTTAGTTTTAACTTGACAAACCAAGAAAAATGATTTATATCATTAATAAATCTCATAAGGAGGTGCAAAGATGGCACATGAGGGGACGCACACAGCCCATCACGAAACGAGCCTTTGGGGCTTACCGGTAGGTTTAGTGCCACTTGTCCTTTCTTTAGCAGCGGTTGCTTACTTTGGTTGGGGGTGGAGCCTTGTAGGTCTCATCTTAGCAGGCGTAGCCCTCGTCCTCTTGGTCATAGGTGTAATTGGATGGGCTAACGAGCACTTCTCCAAAGAGCCTGACCAGGGACTTGGCTTTCAGGGAGTAGTTTGGTTCGTCTTCGCAGAGATCGTCATATTCGGTTCTATCTTTGCAGGCTTTTGGATGGCAAGGGTTACGCATGCTACCGAATGGGTAACTAAGTGGATCCCTGAAGGTGGAATGAACTTACCTCTTGTTGGGCTTCTTACCCTAATTCTTTGGGCATCCAGCTACACCATCTACAAAGCAGAACACTCTTTAGAACACAACGACCTGGGCGGATACCGCATGTGGCTGATAGCAACCATTGTTCTTGGAACACTGTTTTTGGTACTCCACGCGTGGGAATGGATGCACCTTTGGGCTAAAGGCTTTACCATAAGCGCCAACATGTATGGCACAGGCTTTTACATGCTAACAGGTGTGCATGCTTCTCACGTTATCGTAGGTATAGGCATGCAGTTGGTTCTTTTATTGACCAGTGGTAAAGCCTTAGGAAAGGTGACGCCCATAAAGGCAGCAAGCTTTTACTGGCACTTTGTGGATTTGGCTTGGCTTTTGGTAGCAGGCACCGCTTACATAGTAGGTTCTTATGGGACTTTTTAAGCCATGAGGTGGGTTTTAGCCCTGATTGTCCTGTTGGGGTCCGTTTGGGCTATTCCTGCGCCTAAGAGCCATGAAGGCTTCTTTGACCCGAGCATCTTACAGATAGAGGAAGAGAAATATTTGGGCAATCGTGTTGCGGATGTGGAGTTTGTAGATGAAAGAGGAAATACCCATAGGCTTTTGGACTACATCAAAGGACATCCTACCGCTCTGATCTTGGGTTACTACACCTGCGATTCTGCGTGCCCTCTTATAATCAAAAACGCCATAGAGGCTTCTAAAAACATAAATAAGGATTTCAGAGGTATTGTGCTCTCCTTTGACAAGGAGGACACTCTGAGAGACTTGCAGGAGTTCAAAAGAAAACTCGGAATCTCCTCCGACAAGTGGACCTTTGGTATTATGAAGGAGGAGGACATTAAAAAACTTTCTGAGTCCGTAGGCTATAGGTTCTTCTACTCAAGGCAAGACAGAGTCTTTGTCCATCCAAATGTGGTTATGTTCTTAGACCCAGAGGGAAAGGTATCAAGATACTTGTATGGTATATCCCCAAGGGAGATAGACTTTAGAATCGCTTTGGCAGAGGCGGAAACCTTTAGGATCACAAAAAACACCATAGTGGATGTAGCCTTCATGGTTTGCTACAAATACGACCCCAACACGGGCAAGTATGGGCTAAACCCAATAGTTTTGTTTGCTATAGCTGGTTTAAGCTTGGGTGGTTTTACCTTAGCTTACGCAATAATTAAAAGGACAAAGGAGGTGCAGCCATGAAGTATCTTTTGGCTTTGCTGGCTCTTGTGGGGTCAGTGTTTGCAGAAGAAGTGCTTGCTTATCCCAGAGTCTATTGGGAAAACTCCGTAAAGGTTTGGTTCTGGATAGCAGTGCTTATTTACCTCATAGTCGCTATTCCAGCCATCTACTTTGCCATTAAGTATCGTTACAAAAAGGGAGAGCGTGAGGAAGGAGATCACATTGAAGGAAACACAGCCCTTGAGATAGTCTGGACAGTTATACCCATCATAATAGTGCTCTTTCTTGGCACATACTCCTTTGCAAACTTTGTAAAGCAAAGGAATGCTCCGGAAGGTGCTATGGAGATCAAACTGGTTGCCTTTATGTGGGGATGGGAATTTGAATATCCCAATGGAAAGAAGGTCTACGCTTTCTTTAACCCAGAAGGCTACACCGCACCAGAAGAGCAGAAGGCATACATTCCCGCAGGAAAACCCATTAAGGTTTATCTAACCTCAAGGGATGTGATCCATTCCTTCTTTGTCCATCCCGCAAAAATCACAGAAGATGCGGTGCCCGGAAGGATCACAAAGATGTGGTTCCAGATCAACAAGCCAGGTGAATACTTCGTATTCTGCAGAGAATACTGCGGAACCTGGCACTCCCGTATGTTTGCCATCCTAAAGGTGGTGCCAGAGGAGGAGTTTAACAGGTGGCTTGGAGAAGGACAAGCTGTAGAACAAACTTCTCAGCAAATAATTCAATAAAATAAAGGAGGTGCAACCATGGCGGTAGCTAAGGCTCCTTCAATTCCATGGTATGGAGCCACTTTAAAAGAGTGGCTCTTTACCACAGACCACAAGAAGGTAGGTATGCTCTACCTTGTAACTTCACTGCTTTACTTTGCAGTAGCCGGGCTCTTTGGTTTGCTCGTAAGGTTTGAACAAACTGTACCCGGCATACAACTGCCAGACATGTTTGGCAGAACGGGAACGGACCTCTACAACTACCTGCTAACAGGACACGGTGCGGTCATACTGCTTTGGTGGGCGGTTAACGTATGGATGGGTGGATTTGCAAATATACTGGTGCCCTTGATGATAGGAGCTAAGGATGTTGCTTTTCCAAGGCTCAATGCCTTTGGATACTGGGCATTCTTTGGCGCAAGCGTTTTGGTGCTTTTGACCCTCATTCCTCAAAACTGGATCATGATGCTCTGGACAGGATATCCTCCTTACTCTCTAAACGAAAATGCAGGTTCTACAGTTCTTTACGTAATGATAGTTGCACTTTACGGTATTTCCTCTACTGCGGGTTCTGTGAATATGATCACTACCATAGTTAGCCTTAGAGCCAAAGGATTGGGATGGACAAAACTCAACCTGTTTGTGCATACCATAATGGCAGCAAGCCTTATAAACCTCTTTGGAGTTCCCGCACTGCTTGGTGCAGTTGTGCTACTGTTCACTGACAAATACCTCGGAACCAACTTCTACAATCCAGCCTTAGGTGGAGATCCACTACTGTATTAGCACCTTCTTTGGTTCTACTCCCACCCAGTTGTTTACATCATGATCTTGCCAGCCTTTGGAGTGTTTTCTGAGGTAATATCCACTATGTCCAGAAAGCCCATCTTTGGATACATATCCATGATGCTTGCCATATACGGCATAGCCTTGGTTGGGTTCTTCACATGGGTTCATCACATGTTCGTTTCTGGTGTGCCAGACTGGCTTAGAGTTATCTTTTCATACACCACACTGTTTGTTGCAGTGCCCACCGGTATTAAGATCTTCAACTGGGTCGCAACCTTGTACAAGGGAGCCATAAGGTTCAACTCTCCAATGCTCTTTACCTTGGGTGGAATTCTTATGTTCCTAATAGGAGGTCTTACAGGTATTCCAAACGCTATGGTTTCCATAGACTTGGGTGTATCTGACTCTTTGTTCGTCGTAGGACACTTCCACTACGTGCTTGGTATGGCTCTAACCTTTGGAGCCTTCAGCGGTATGTATTACTGGTATCCAAAGATCATAGGAAAAATGTATTCAGAAGGCCTTGCAAAGCTTAGCTTTTGGCTGATGCTGATAGGTGCTAACATCTTCTACTTCTTCCAAATGTATATGGGTATGGTTCATGGTATGCCAAGAAGGTATCCAGACTATCCACCTATACCAGAGTGGATTAGCCTGATGCAAATTCAAACGGTGGGTGCGGTAATACTTGGAATAGGTGTGCTCTTGAGCTTTATTAACTGGATAAAGAGCCTGTGGGGTCCAAAGGCGCCAGACAACCCTTGGGGTTCTCCATCCCTTGAGTGGACCAAGACGGACACACCCGTAGGTCCTCACAACTTCAAAGAGTATCCAATAGAAGTGCCAGAAGACTGGCATCCTTATGCTTACTACAAAGGCTATCACACTCACATATAGGCTTTATGGTGCGCCTCGTGCTGTGGCTACTTCTCCCGCCCACATCGGGCGGGGTTAACAGCTGTTCTTTGATTTTCTACTCAAACCGTGTTATGTTTATCTATGTGGATAGGAGTTAAAGAATGAAGGAGCAAATCCTTAGCTATGAGCTAACTCTTCCACAAAGAATTTATCCCCACCTTGACAGGCTTTTCTCCGTCTTTAAAAACCAAGTTAATTCCTACATCCCAAAACTTTGGAACGAAAAAGGTTTTAAGCTTTTGTCCCAAAAAGGCTCTGCTGTGGGAATTTTGAAAAAAGAATTTCCTACTCCTGAAGGTCTCCCTTCAAGAGTTTTTAGAAACGTCCTTGAGCTAACAGGACAAATCATCAGAAGTCAGATAGAAAGAAAAGAAGTGTTTGAGAAGTTGTTAAAGGGAGAAGAAATCAAAGGTTACAGCAAAAACTTTGTTTTAAACATCCAAAGACAGATAGAAAACCTTAGAAAGAAAGGAAAAGAGGTTAGTTGCTACTTTGACCTTCCACATCCAAGGTTTAACGGTCAAATAGTTATTACTTCTGCAGACGACAACCTTGAAAAAGGACAGTTTAGAAGGTTAAAAATTTCAGGAAACTTTTTGGAGTTCAGCATAAAGGTTCCTACACAAAAAGGTTGGGAGTGGATAAGTGTTAAGAAGCTTATTCCAGAAAGACTTAGAAGAGCTTTAACGAAAGCTAAGGAAGTTAAAGCGGTGTTGATAAAAAAGGTCTTGTTAAAAAGTGGATACAGCATATACAGGCTTGTTATTCCCTTAAGTTTTGAAGTAAAAGAGCCTGAAAACATAGAAAGAGTGTTAGCCTTAGACCTTTCACCTTCAGAAAAAAGGCTTGGAGTTGCGGTATTGGTAGAAGGAGAGAAAGTTTCCAAACCTTTGTTCTTTAAAACGCAGATGTTAAGAAAGATAGAAAGACTACACTTTGAAGTATCAGCCCTTGAGAGAAAGATAGACAACATCTACAATAGCATAGAAAATACAGCTTGTAAGCGAGAAAAAGAAAGGCTTTGGGAAAGGTTAAGACACTTGTTTGTTGAGCAGAAACTAAGGCAGAGGAAGATAAAGCAGTTAAGAAAAGAAATACTTGAGACTTTTACCAATTTTGTCATAGCACACGCAAAGGTTTATGATTGTCAAGCCATAGTGGTAGAGGACCTAAGCTTCAAAGAAGTTCCCGATTGGAAGGACAAGAAAGCTTTAAGAAGATTTAGCCAATGGTTTTATTCAAGGTTTGCAAGCAGGCTTGAAGAGAAGGCAAGGCTTTACAACTTAAAAGTCATAAAAGTAAATCCCGCACATACGTCAAGAATTTGTCATAAGTGTGGTAAGGAAGGTAAGACAGAAAGGTTAGTTTTTAAGTGTTCTTGTGGGAAATATGATAGAGATTACAATGCAAGTGTTAATATAGCATTTCGCCTGACAAAACCCAAAGCCCAGAGGGCAGAGGGTATTCCAGGCAGGTTTCCGTCCCGCCTGGTGCAGGTGGAATGGAAAGCTATTTTAAGCTTTATCTCTTTCTCAAAACTTCTTGCTTGGTTAAGGATAGTTGAAACTTCTCAGCTCAAACTCAAGAAACTACTCAAATGGGTAGGTTCGGATAAGTATGGTTAAGGAAAAATGGAACGGACGGCTTTGTAAAGGAGGAATCCTATGGATGAATCAAGGCAAAGAAGGGTTAGGATAGTTGGAACGCTTGTGGGACTTTTTGTTCTTGCCAGTTTTCTAACTGGACTTCTTGGTATGGCTCTTTCAGAGAAAAATAGGGAGTATTTCATGTACAGGCTCAAAAATATAAGAAAACTTCCTTTATTTAAGCCTACAGAACTACCAAAGGAAAACCGATGAGTGAAGTCGGTCATCTTTTGATATTTGCTTCAAGGCTCTTTGAGGTCTTTGGTTTTCTTATGGTAATCCTTTTTATCTTCAAAGGTATAGCTCTTAAATACGTGTTCATTACCGCAGGAATCACCACCTCTGGCATTCTTTTTTCTTTGTTTGGTTTTTTGAGCGGAAGGATTTCTGCCCTTCAGTCCTTTGCGATAGAGGGTGTTTTTGCTGTGTTTATATTAGCTTTGGCTTTCCACGCCTTTATGGAAAAGAGGGAAGAGAGGCGGAGACTTCCCAAACCACCAGAAAAGGTTAGGTGTCCAGTTTGTATGGGTTTTGTAAAAAAAGAAGATCAATACTGCGTAGCCAGAGAAGGAAAAGACTTACTCTACTTTGACACAGAAGAGCACTTAAGGAGATTTTTAGAAGACTTAGCAGAATACAAAAAACTTAGAAAGCTAAACATTAAAAAAATAGAGGACGTCTATGTTAAAGGTTGGAGCCAGTGGAAAAAAGTTGAAGAATACTTAAATGGCAATTAAAATACAAGGGGGGAGGTTAAGCTATGAGGAGGTTTTTGATCCTTTTACCTATGGTTCCAGCCTTTGCCCAACCTGTTATTGAACCAAAGTTTGCGGATAGGATTTTCCCTTACGTGAGCTATTCGGAAGTATGGACTGGCACCCCTGCAATGCTAAAAGATGTAGCAGTTCCAAACGTGCTGATTGTATATGGAGTGAATGAAGACACAGATGTGGTAGCTCAAGCAGGGAAAATAGCCTTTTATCTTGGTCAATGGGTAGAGGACATAGGCTTTGGGGCGGAAGAGGTAAAGCAGTCCAAAATTCCACCTCTTTTGGTAAGCGACAAACAGCTAAAAAACGTGCAGTGGAAGAACATCATAGTGGTTGGAACAAACAACGACATAGTTAAAGAGCTTGGGCTTAGCTTTGAAAAGCCAACCATAAAGTTAGTGGAAAAAGACGAAAAGAAAATGTTGATAGTGGGTGGGCAAAATAAAGAACAGGTCCTGCAGGCTATCAAATACCTTGCGGACGTTAGACTAAACTTCAAAGCTGGAGCATACAGGACTTTCTTTTCCTTTGTAGCCCTTAGAGGCCACATAGAAAAGGGAGAATTTGATACTGCTCTAAGGCTTGTTAGGAGTCCCATGGGGCTTTCTGCCTGTGGCAAAAACATGGCTTTGGCTGGACCTATGATAGCCCAATGGCCTGATGAGCTAAAGGCTGTAGTCAAGAAAAGAAACGCCATTCTTTACGTAGAGCTACCAAAGGCACTGGAAGAAAGAAACAAGGATAAAGCGGTAGAACTTTGGAAAGAGGCTATGTTCACCTGTTATCAGTGTCACCAAGGCATAGGCATACCTCAGGTAAGAAAGTTTAAGCCTGTGGAAGAAATACACGCAAAGCATCAAAGAATAGCAGAAGCCTTTGGTTTGGTAAAGGTAGTAGGGAACGAAAAGTCCTGTGTAGCCTGCCATGCTGGACAAACTCAAATAAAAGGCTACAAATGAAGAGAGTAATAGCTCTGTCCTTTTTCTTTCCCTTTCTTTTAATCTTTTTGTGCGTCAGGCTTGCCTTTACTGAGTTTTTTGTAGAGCTAAACTACAGGTTTGGAAACCTTCCACCAGACAGATGGGGGATGGACCAAGAAAGAAGACTTGAAATAGCCAAGCTGGGGCTTAGGTCCGTTCTTTCCGATAAAGGTATGGAAGAGTTTATAAGCTCTGGACTATTTAGGGAGAAGGAAATAAAGCACATGCAGGATGTTAAGAGACTGCTTTCTGTGATATTCAAGGTTCTTTACTTTGGTCTTCCCCTTTGGCTTTTCCTTTTTTTCAGCCTAAGGGATAAAAAGAAAATGGGGCTTGTCCTCTTTTCTGGCGCGCTTCTTACGGAGATTTTGGTAATTTTCGTTCTGGTGTTTTCTCTTTTAAACTACGACTTACTCTTTGAGGTTTTCCACAACTTCTTTTTTGACCCACATTCATGGAGGTTTTTTGACCAGGACATGCTACTCAGGGTTTATCCTATGAAATTCTGGTATAATGCTACCCTTTGGGTATGTGTCTTTTCCCTTCTTTTAAATTCTTCTTTCCAGGCCCTCGGACTTATTCTTTGGAAGAAAGTTTCTTGAGCTTTTCTTCCAAAGGTTCTGGCTTTCCAAAGTAATAACCCTGTGCGTAGTCTATGTCCAACTCCTTAACTACCTCCAAGACCTCATCGTTTTCTACAAATTCCGCAACGACTTTGATCCCCATTTCCTTTGCCACATTCACAATGCCTTTGATGAAGATTCTGTCTGTGCGTGAGTGGGTAAGATGTCTTATGAACTCACCTTCAATTTTCAAAAAGTCTGTGGGCAGGTATTTCAGGTAATAAAAGGAGGAATAACCAGAGCCAAAGTCGTCTATGGCAAAACGAAAACCCTCCTTTTTTAATTCCCTAACAAAGTCGGCAACTTGCATAATATCTTCAATGGCTTTTCTTTCTGTAATCTCAAATACAATATTGCTGATGGGAACAGAATACTTATCCGCAAGGGCTCTGACCTTCTCCGCAAACTCCACTGTGGCGTTGTCTGGCACCATGTTAATAAATATGAAAATGTTATACTGGTTTCCAAAAAATTTATAACTTTCAAAAACCTTTTCCATAAGCAAAAGGTCAAGCTTTGGCATGACACCGAGCCTTTCTGCCACATCCACAAATTCTCCCGTACTCAAAATCCTACCGTTAAACTTTATCCTCATAAGCACCTCAAAACCAAAGACAGACATCCTTCTGAGGTCTATGATCTCGTGATAGTAGGGTATGACAGAGGACTTTTCTATACTTTCCACAAGGGACCTTTCGAGCTCCTTTACCACAGAGAACTTGTGAGGAATATCACCTGAGCTTAGAATTATACCTTTTCCTTTCCTTTTTACTTCCCTCATTAAGTACTCCGCATAGGTTATAAGCTCCTCTGCGCTGGTTCCGTCTTGGGGGTAAGATACTACAACCGCACTTACGCTTAAAGAAATGTTTCTGTCTTCTATCTTCAGGGGCTCGGAGGAGAGTTTGCTTATAAGTCTTTGTGCTATAGCATGGGCGGTATCCTTTGAAATGTATGGCAAAAGCACTGCAAACTCATCTCCCCCAAACCTTGCGGGTATATCCATCTTCCTGACGCTCCTTTTCAATCTTTCGCTTAGCTCCTTTAAGACCATGTCTGCAGTTTGGTGTCCATAAACGTCGTTTATAAGCTTGAAATTGTCAATGTCTATGAGCACCATGGAAAGCAAGGAACCAGTCCTCGAGACTATTTGGATGTTATCTTTAAGATACCTTTCAAAGGTTCTTCTGTTATACAGCATAGTAAGTGGGTCATACTCGGAGAGAAACTTAATGCTAAATTGGGCATTTTGTAAATCCTCTATAATCTTCATCAATCTTATTACGTGGAACAGTTGGTTGGAAATAGTTTTGAAGAAAGCAAGGTCTCCCTTATCAAAGGGTTCCTTTAGCCTAACGCCCACAACTCCAACTTGATACTGACCATACTCAAACTTGGCAAAACAAAGGTTATTTTTTGTATCAAAAATGTTTGGGTTAGCTCGAACCTCAGCAAGGAGCAATTTAGGGTCTTCCTCCCTAAAGTTCTTTAAAAACATAGAGGAGATGACGAGTTTTTCCACCTTTTCTGCGTTTTTATCAAGCATGTAAAATAAGCTACCGTCCATACGGAGGACTTGGTCCAACCTATCCAGCACTTGCTTTGAAAAGGTCTCTATGTTATTGTATGCTTGAACTACATATTCGGAAGTTTCAAGCATAGCCTGTAGTATCTCAATTTCCCTTAATTTCTCTTTGAGTAGCTCCTCATAGTTTTTGTGCTGTAGGAAATAGGAAAAGAGATGGCTTTCTATGTTCATTATGTGGGTAATTATTAGGGGATTGTCTATGTCCGTATGAACCCTGCTGAGCAATAGATAACCCTCTTCAACACGAAAGCGCCGTCCATCCTTGGTAAAGCCCATTTTTTTTTTCTGAAAGCTTATCCCAGTCCTCAGGCGGTTTTAGGTCCTCCTCCCTTTCCTTTAGCCCATAAAAGTATGCCCTCAGCTCCTTAGTTTTTAGGTCGTATATGCACAAGCTTTTTATGTAACCCTCTTCAAAGGAATTGCCCAGCGCAACCTTTAGTACATCACTCTCCCATCTGGGCACAGCTTTTGCCAAAGAGATCAAAAAAAGCCTTGATCGCCTTAATATATCTTTGCTTACATCCACAATTTCTACCTTGATAACACCATAGGCAAACAGTGCATAAGCCAAAACCCTGTAAAAGGAAACAGCTACCAAAATTATGTCCCTGAAGTGTGTGTAAAAGATGGGAAGGACACTGCCAATGCCATAAAAGAACATCCCTAAGCTTACGTATTTGCTTACCTTCTCTCCATAAACCTTTTTCTTTAATATAAGGTAAAGAAGCCAAAAGTTCCAAAGAGAAAGACCAGCCCAAAGCACATCGGAAAAAATAGTTGATCCTACACCTTTTATGTAAGTCTTTGGAAGCAACGGGTAGTAAAGCACTATAAAAAAGGAAACCGCAAGAGAAGAAAGAAGCAAAGCAAAAAACTTAGGGTATGGAGCGGTGCCTCTTTTGTGGAATATTCCAAAAGTTATGCCAAGCAGTGTGTATGCTACAAAGATTATGTGTAGCCAAAAGACCTTATCTCTATGATTTGGTGTTATAAAGTCAGGGAAGAACACAAAGGAAAGTATGTGAAAAGCTTGTGGGATCAAAGAAGGGACAACAAAGAGGGCGGTATAGTAAAATGTCCTTTTAATAAGGTGAGGACCTACAAGAAGCGGGGCAAGCACAGTACTTGCAAACAGAAAGAAAGCAGGGATGCGGGTTATGGCAATAAGATAAGAAAAGGACCCCGGATCTAAGATAATTTTGTCGTGTATGAGAATTATAAAGAGAGCGGACAAAGCCCCAAGGATCATAAGAATCATCGCTCTAAGATCCATAATCTATACTCACCCCTCCTGGCTTGTTTTTCACTATTTCTATTAGAAACTCTGCTACCTTTTCGGGTGGTTTTAAGGTGAGGGGATCCTCCTGTGGGTAAGCCTTTGCCCTCATCTGGGTCCTTGTGGCACCCGGATTTAGGGCATATACCTTTATACCTTTTTGTTTTAGCTCTTCCGCCAAAAGCAATGAAAACCCTTCTATCCCAAACTTAGATACCGCATACGCTCCCCAGTAAGGTGCAGGTCTTTTGCCAGCACCCGAAGATAGGTTTATTATAACTCCTCCCGCTTTCATGTAAGGAATGGCATACTTTGTTATATAAAAAACACCGTTTAGGTTTATCCTTATCACTTCCTCCCAAATATCCTCTGGGTAGTGTTCTATGCTTGTTCTTTCTCCCAATATGCTTGCATTGTTTATAAGCAAGTCAAAACTCTTAAGGTTTTCTTGGCAAAATTCTACAAAGGCTTTGGCAGATTCCCTGTCTCCTACGTTGCACACTTTTGTATATAGGTTTTTTGGATGTTTTAGCTCTTCCTTAAGTCTTTTTAGACCTTCTTCGGACCTTGCGCAGGTGCATACGTTCCACCCTTCCCTTAGAAAAAGCTCAACTACCGCCCTCCCTATACCCTTTGTTCCACCCGTTATTACCAAGTTGGGCATTATAATAAATATATGGAAAACATAGAAGTTTTTGAAGGGCTTACCTTTGACGATATACTACTGATCCCTCAGTATTCCGAAGTGCTTCCTCATGAGGTAGATGTCTCTACCCAACTAACCAAAAGGATCAAGCTAAACATTCCTATAGTTTCCGCTGCAATGGACACGGTCACGGACCATAGAATGGCAATAGCCATAGCAAGGGAAGGAGGCATAGGCATAATCCACAGGAACATGAGAATAGAAGATCAAGCTAAGGAAGTGGAGAGGGTTAAAAAATCTGAGAGTGGGATGATCGTCAATCCGGTTACGGTAAGACCGGACACCAGTGTTAAAAGTGCGTTGGAAATCATGGAAAGATATAAGATCTCCGGCGTGCCTGTAGTTTCTGACGGAAACAAGCTTGTGGGAATTTTAACCAACAGGGACCTCAGGTTTATAAAACCTACCGATTATAACAAACCAGTATCCATGTTTATGACCAAGGAAAACCTGATAGTAGCCAAAGAAAGGATCACCTTAGAGGAAGCTAAGGAGATCCTACACAGACACAAAATAGAAAAGCTTCCCATAGTAGATAAAGAGGGGAATCTTGTGGGACTTATAACCATAAAGGACATTGTCAAAAGGCAAAAATATCCCAATGCGTGCAAGGATGAGATGGGTAGGTTAAGGGTGGGCGCAGCGGTTGGAACTGGACCGGATACAAAGGAAAGGGTTTCTGCGCTTGTTTCCGTCGGTGTGGATGTGATCGTGGTGGATACAGCTCACGGCCATTCAAAAAGAGTTTTGGATACGGTCCAAGAAATAAAGTCTTTATATCCAGACGTGGATGTTATAGCTGGAAACGTGGCAACCGCAGAGGCAACAAAGGATCTGATAAAAGCTGGTGCGGATGCGGTTAAGGTAGGGGTAGGACCAGGTTCCATATGCACCACCCGGATAGTGGCAGGGGTGGGTGTGCCCCAAGTGAGCGCCATAATGTGGGCTTACAGCGTGGCAAAAGAGTATGGAGTGCCCATAATAGCGGACGGTGGGATAAGGTATTCGGGGGACATAGTCAAGGCTTTAGCGGTGGGCGCTAGTGCGGTTATGCTGGGCAATCTGCTTGCTGGAACAGAGGAAGCTCCGGGTGAAATAATATACTATCAGGGAAGGGCATACAAAGCATACAGAGGCATGGGCTCTTTGGGTGCGATGATGAGTAGAATGTCTGCGGATAGATACGGACAAGAAAGGGCAGAGAAGTTCGTTCCCGAAGGTATAGAGGGAAGGGTGCCATACAGAGGAAGGCTTTCGGATGTGCTCTTTCAACTTGTGGGAGGTATAAGGTCCGGTATGGGATACTTAGGTGCAAGAAACATAGAAGAGCTAAGAAAAAAAGCAAAGATAGTTAAGATAACTTGGGCAGGATACAAAGAATCCCACGTGCATGACGTGATAATAACTAAGGAAGCACCCAACTACTGGATAGAATGAAGTTTTTTCTTATCCTTCTTGCCTTTCTCTCTCTTCTGCCAAACTTAAGCGATTACGTTTTTAGAGTAGAGGAGCCTTTAAGGGTATACGTTGCCTACCATATGGCAAAGACGGGCAACTATCTACAGCCTTATGTCCTTGGAGAGCCATACTACAACAAGCCACCCCTTTTTAACTGGCTAATAGCTCTATACTCCAACTTTATACCCTGGAGTGAGCTTACTGGAAGGGCAGTTAGTCTAACCTCTCTCATGCTTTGCGTGTTAGTTGTCTTTTTATTTTCTCGGCGTCTTTTTGGGGACTTTTCCCTTTCCGTTCTATCCTCTTTGGTCTTTCTAACCTTTGGTAACGTGCTGTTCTTTTACGGCTACTTAGCGGAAATAGACACCACTTACACTCTATTTGTTTTTATAACTGTATCCTCCCTTTACATTTGGTCTTTTGGGGGTGGTTTTATTTTTGGGATTTTAGCTGCGGTCTTTGCAGGTCTTTCTGCCCTTCTGAAAGGTTTTCCTTCTTATGCCTTTTATTCCCTTACCTTGCTTGCTCTCAGCCTTTATCACAAAAGACTTGATCTACTTTTTGGTAAAAAAGCTATGCTTATGCACTTTATCACCTTGGCTATACCACTTTTGTGGATTGTAAATACAGAAAATCCAATAGTCTATATAAGGACGCTTTTTTACGAATCTTTCAGCAGGGTAAAAGACCAAGAGTTTTCAAGGCTTATGCACCTGTTTACTTATCCCCTTGAGAACTTTAAAGACCTCATGCCCCACAGTATGTTTTTTTTGATTTCTGTTTATGCTCTTTTTAAGGAAAGAAAACTGCATCTGCCAAGCCCGATAAAGGCTCTTTTGCTTATCTTTTTACTTAACTACCTTCCCTATCTCTTTGCCAAATCTGCAGGAAGATACATAATGCCCCTGTATCCTTTGCTTGCCCTTGTTTTTTCTTACTACATACACAGCGCATTCAGTTTCAAATGGTTCAAAAAAGCTTTTTATGTGGTGCTAATAATTGCCATCGGCCTAAGATTTGCCTATGGACTTGTTTATATGCCCTACAAAACCAACAGGGAGAACTCCAAAAAATTTATAGCGCAAAAAATCATAAAGAGTATAGACTTAAACTCCAACGTAGAGTGCAACTGTAGGCAAGAGTTGGCTGTTTGCTTGTATGTTAGCTTTGCAAAGGATGAGCCTTTAAGGAAAAAACTGCCAAAGGCAGACTACTCAATCACTTGTAACGATGAGGAAAAGGGAGAGGAAATACTGAGCTTTGACGTGAAAAAGCCATACAAGATAAGAGTTTTGAAGTTAAATCAAAGTATGAGCATTCCATCTCCATAGCTGTAAAACCTGTATCTTTCCCTTACTGCTATTTGGTAAGCCTCCATTATAAAGTCCTTTCCACCAAAGGCGCATACCAAAAACAAAAGGGAAGATTTTGGAAGGTGAAAGTTTGTGATCAGGGCATCCACCACCTTAAACTCATACCCTGGGTATATGTAAAGCTCGGTCCAACCTTCGTAAGGTTCAAAGGGTTTTGTCTCCAAAGCTCTTACCACAGTGGTGCCTACCGCAACGACCCTATTACCCCGTTCTTTGGTTTCCTTTATGAGCTTTACCGTTTCCTCGGGAACCTTTATATACTCTGGATCTACCTTATGCTCTTCTATCCTTTGGGTTTTTACAGGCTTAAAGGTGCCGTAAGATACATGAAGAGTTATAAAGGCTATGTTTATGCCCCTATTCTGAAGTTTTTCCAAAAGTTCCTCCGAAAAGTGTAAGGATGCTGTAGGGGAAGCTACAGAGCCTTCCTCCTTTGCAAACACTGTTTGGTAATAAACCCTATCTATCTCTTCTTCCTCTCTTTCTAAGTATGGTGGTATTGGGATTTTTCCCCATTTGTCCAAAGCTTTTAGAGGATCCTGAGAATGGAGATAAACTTTAAACTTTCCACCTTCTATGTGCTCTAAGATCTCCACTTGCAAGTCTTCTCCGATGAATATTTTTAAACCGCTCTTTATGTTTTTCCCTCCCACCAAGGCATACCATACGTGCTTTTCTATGTAGTCCGTAAGAAGGATCTCCACTTTACCGCCTGTTGGTTTCCTTCCATAGAGCCTTGCAGGCAAAACCTTTGAGTTGTTAAAAACCAAAAGGTCACCTTTTTTTAAGTAATCCGGTAGGTTCCAAAATACATCGTGCCTTATGGACCTATCCTTCCTGTTCAACACCATAAGCCTTGCGTTGTGTCTTGGAATAGTTGGATACTGAGCTATGAGCTCTTTTGGAAGATGGTAGTCAAACTCGTTCAAAGTTAGACCTTGCTCTTCTGCGCACATACTCCTTTCTGAGGTTTAAAGATATTATAGCAACCATCGGGACGTTCCCAAACCCCCTTGACAAATGAGAAAAATTTGCATATAATATCTATTAACTAAAACCTTATAAGGAGGTAAGAGCCATGAGCAAGAGCTTGGTAGGCACCAAAACTTTGGAATGCCTCAAGGAAGCCTTTGCAGGCGAGTCTCAAGCCAACAGAAGGTACCTTTACTTTGCCAGAAAGGCAGACATAGAAGGGTACCCAGACATAGCCAACGTGTTCAGAGAAACCGCAGAAGGTGAAACCGGACACGCCTTTGGACACTTGGAGTTCTTGGAAAAGTACGGCGGTGGAGACCCAGCCACAGGAAAGCCCATAGGAACCATGGAAAAGAACTTGGAAGCTGCCATAGCAGGAGAAACCTACGAGTACACTGAGATGTATCCGGGATTTGCAAGGATAGCAAGGGAAGAAGGCTTTGACGACATAGCTGAGTGGTTTGAGACCCTTGCAAGGGCTGAGAAGTCCCACGCAGGAAGGTTCCAAAAGGCTTTAGAAAGCCTAAAAGCCTGAAAACCTTCCGCGCCCCGCTAACCGCGGGGTGGAAAATAAAAAAAAAATAAGGAGCGGAACATGAAAAAGATAGAAAGAAGCGAAATTCTAAACATTTACGAATACGAGAAAGTCCGGGAACAAAAACGGAAAGAAATAATAGAGCTTAAGAAAAACAGGAGGGTTTTTGTTGGAGATTTAGTTCATTTAGTTTTTGAAAACAGAGAAACCGTATGGTTTCAAATTCAGGAGATGATAAGGGCTGAAAGAATGGTAAAGGAAGAAGAAATAAACCAAGAGATAGACATTTACAACGAACTAATACCGGACAAAAACGAGCTTTCCATAACTATGTTTATAGAAATCCCCGATGAGCAGGAGAGGAAGAGATTATTACCCCAACTTGTGGGTATTCACGACCACCTGTGGTTCCATATAGGCAACAAATACAGCGTAAGAGCCATCGCTGACGAAAGAAGTCAAAAAGATTATCAGTATGGCAAAGCAGCAGTGGTGCATTTTCTAAAATTACCGCTTACTCCAGAGCAGGTGGAGGCCTTTATTAATTCACCTGTAAAGATAGAAATAAACCATCCCAACTATAAAGCTATTGTGGATGTGCCAGAGGAAGTAAAAAAAGAGCTTATAAAAGACCTTGAAAGCGATTAATTTTCTAAAGCTTAGCTCTTTTTTAGCCTTTGTGCTGACTTATTCTTGCGGAATAAAGGCAAATACAAAACCCTTAGAAAGTCCGGTGGTAGAACTAAAGCGTATAGGCAGTAAGGTGTTTCTTAGAAGCTTAGAGGGAGAGGTTGTTCCGGAGGGATTTATTAAAATAGAAAACTACTGGCTTAGAGAGCAAGCTCAACCTTTTTGCTTTGCGGTCAAAAGGATAGAAGGTAAGGAAAGGACGGAGTGCGTTGGAGGACTTACAGAGGAAAGGGTTAGCTTAGATTTAACTTATTACGAAAACAGAGTAAGGCTAAACCTAAAAGGTTTTGACACTTACGAAGTTTATGAGTTAGAGGGAGAAAGACTAAACCCATGGACCGGAAAGAAAGCGGTAGATGGGCTTGAGCTCAACAGAGATTATATCAAAAGATGTTATCTTGTGGTGGGTAAAAGGCAAAATGCTTATTCAGAACCTACCGAGTTTTGCGTAGAAGCCCTCCCTCATCCACCTATAAAAGAAGTGGAAAGATTGGATTATAGAGTTTTTGGAGACAAGCTATACCTCATATGGTCCTACGAACCGGACAATTTCTTTAAAGAATTTGTAGTGCTTGAAGATGACAGAGAGATTGGAACTACAAGGACCCACATATTTGAGCTAAAGAGAAAAGATAAAAAGGTTACTTACAAGGTAAAAGTCAGAAGCATTTACGGAAAGGAAAGTGACGGCGTTAGCCTATCCTATAGTCCGTAATAGGCAGCTATGGCTGTTGATATAGCCAAAGCTATGCTTTCTGGATCGGCCTTACCTTCTATCTCAAAATCGTAAGTTGGTAGTTTTTCTTCTAAAAACTTTATACCAAAGTATCCACTTCTAAAGTCTGGGTCCCTGATGATTTCCCTGTGAAGGGGGATATTTGTTGGAATCCCCCTTATAATAAACTCGTCTATAGCCCTTTTAGCCCTTGCCAACACCCTCTCCCAAGTCAAAGCCCACACACTAAGCTTTGCTATCATAGAATCATAATAAGGAGGAATTACGTAGTCTTTGTAAACGCCCGCATCCATTCTAACTCCTGGACCACCAGGAGAGTAATAGGCAGTAATCTTTCCTGGAGCAGGAGCGAAATTTTT
>NZ_JNIE01000001.1 GCF_000702425.1 Thermocrinis jamiesonii | reverse complement strand
GCTTTAGGTTTTAAGGAAGAAATCCCAGAGAACTATCTAAAACTTCTTTCAGACAAGGAATACTTGGAGTATGCAATCTGCACTTACGAAAAGAAAGAAAAAGAGCTAAAAGAAAAACTCAAGAAAGAGACAAACCAATACAAAAGAAATGCCATAAACTCTGAGCTAAAGCAAGTTCAGAAGGCAAAGGACTTGCTTTTAGAAAAGCTTAAAAGCCTTCAGGACGAGCCAAGTTCCTGTGAGGGCGTCGATGGAAGGAATCCCAAGCAGGGAGAGACTAAGAAAGTCTCTCAAAGTGCTTGGCAAGTTCTGAAGTCCGCCCTCCTCTTCCCTGTTCTTGGAAAGGTTTTGTCAAGGGACCTTTCTCCTCTGAAGCCAGTGCTTGTGGAAGGGGCGTGGGACAGGGTGAGGAGAAGGTCAGTTCCCTTAGAGGTTGGGGGGACGTCCCAATGAGTGATTTTCGAACAGCCTCAGTGGTAAAGTCTATAACCTGTAACACACGTCTAAGGTTAAACTAAAAGGGTTACCCTCTTTGCTGTATGCCTTAACTTTTTAAATAATGAAAGAGCTTATTCTTGTCCTGACAGGGGCGGGCATATCGGCAGAAAGTGGTGTCCCTACCTTTAGAGGTGAAGGAGGACTTTGGAAGCAGTTCAAGCCAGAAGAGCTTGCTACACCGCAGGCTTTTTTCAAAAATCCTAAGCTTGTTTGGGAGTGGTATGATTGGAGAAGGCAGATAATAAGCAAAGCAGAGCCTAATGAAGCTCACCTACTTTTGGCTGAATTGGAAAGACGATTGGAGAATTTCTTCATAATCACTCAAAACGTGGATGGGTTACACCAAAAGGCGGGGTCCAAAAAAGTCATAGAACTTCACGGAAATATATGGAGGGTCAAGTGCACCAACTGTAAAGAAGAGTATGAGCTTTATGAGGTACCACTTAAAGAAATTCCACCAAAATGTAAATACTGCGGTGGATTGCTAAGACCTGCGGTGGTATGGTTTGGGGAGAGTCTTCCAGAGAAAGCTCTTTCCGAAAGCTTTGCACTTGCCAAAAATTGCAAACTTTTTTTAGTGATCGGAACATCCGGCGTGGTCTATCCCGCAGGATACTTGCCTTTCTTAGCCAAACAACATGGAGCAAAAATTGTGGAAATAAATCCAGAAAGCACGCCTATATCAAAAATAGCAGATGTGGTAATAAGAGAAAAGGCAAGTAAAGGACTGAGACTTTTCGAAAAAATGCTTTAAGTATGCTTCGTTTCTTACGTGCCTATAGGAGTTTTTCCACACCATCCTGCTTTAATTCCTTGGTCATTTCTAATAGAAGTTTTTTAAGTTTTTTGCTTGGATTCTTAGGAATTTCTATCCTAAAGGTAATTATTAGGTTTCCGTTTTCAGAAAAGCCCAAACCCGGAATGGTTTTTGTGGAACCGCACTCTGTTCCGGGTTGGATAAACACCTCCAGCTCTTCTCCTCCAAGAGTTTTTATCTTTGTAGTTCCACCCAACACTGCCAAAGGAAAGGATATGAGTTTTTCTACGTAAAGGTCTTTCCCAACTTTTTTGAAAATCGGATGTTCTTTTAGATAAATTCTCAAATATAGGTCTCCCGGCTCTCCACCCCTTTCTCCATGATGACCCATGCCTGCTACCTTTAGGACCTCTCCTTCATCTATCCTCTGTGGTATTTTTACCTTCACCGCACTGTGCTTGGCAACCCTTCCTGTCCCACCGCATGTAGGACATGGATTTTTTACTATGTATCCTTTCCCTTTACAAACAGAACATGGCCTTGGAAAGTTAAATATACCGCTAACCCTTCTTCCTGTGCCTTCACAAGCTCTGCATATCTCTTTTTCCAACTCACCCAAATAGCCCTTTGCTCCGCAAGTAGGACAGTCTATCCACCTTTCATACTCCACGATCTTTTCGCATCCTAAAAAAGCCTCTTCCAAATCCAACTCAAGCTTAAGCTTAATATCCTGTCCTCTCTTAGGTTTTGGAGACCTTCTTATACCTTTCCATATGCTTTCCAAGAAATCTTGTATGTACTCCATAAAATCTTTGTAAGCCTTTTCGTCTCCAGTTTGGAGTAAGCGATCATATTCTGCCCTTTTTTCATCGTCAGAGAGAACATAGTAAGCTTCGTTTATCTCTTTGAACTTTTCTTCAGCCTTTGGATCCGGATTTACGTCCGGATGCCACTCTTTAGCTAACCTTCTGTAGGCTTTTTTAATCTCTTCCTTTGTTGCTTTCCTTTCCACTCCAAGGATCTTGTAATAGTCTTTCAACTGCATAGCTAATATTCTAAAAAGATTTTTAGACCGATTTTGTTTAAATGATATTTATCATAAAATTTTGCCAAAAGTTGTAGTTGGTTTAAAATAGTTCTGCCATGGCTATAAAAAAGGTAGATAGGAAGGCTTTTTTGAACCTATTGGAAACTGTGCTTTTTGTAGATTTTTTAAAAGGTCTTTCGGTAACGCTGAAAAATCTATTTAGAAAACCCATAACAACTAATTATCCCTTAGAAAAGCTAACTCCCCCAAAACGATACAGAGGAGCTCACGGACACTTTGTCTGGGATGGAACAGAACCAGACTCACTAAGGGCTATAGAAAAGTTTATGAGTTACGAAAAAGGTAAAAGCAGATGTGTAGCCTGTTATATGTGTCAAACCGCATGCCCAATGCCTACGCTCTTTAGAATAGAGGCGGTCCAAATGCCAGATGGTTCCAAAAAAGTGGTTAGGTTTGACATGAATTTACTCAATTGTCTTTTCTGTGGTTTATGCGTAGATGCCTGTCCAGTAGGTTGTCTTACTATGACGGACCTTTATGAGCTTGCAGGCTATTCAAGGAGAAATGCAGTTCTAAAGATGGACAAACTTGAAGAAAATGCTATAGACTGGAAAAGAAGAAGAGGAGAAGAACCGGACAGAATATGGATAGACGATGAGCACAGAGAACGCCTTTGGGGGAAGATAGAGTGGAGTGGCTAATATTTGGCTTTTTAGCGGTTTGGCTTTTGGCTTCTGTTTTTGGGACGCTTTTTCTCAAAAATCCAGTTCATGTTATCCTTGCCTTTCTTTCTGTAATCCTGGCTATTGCGGGCATGTTTTTGCATCTGGGTGCAGAGCTTTTGGCAGGGCTTCAACTCATAATCTATGCGGTTGCCATAATAGTTTTTTACGTGCTTGTTATTACCACCATACCTTGGGAGAAAGTCAAGAAATTTGAAGGTATTTACAAGAGGGAAGCTCTGATTGCTATACCTTTTCTATTGGTGTCCTTTGGAGCGATCTCCTATATGATCTTAAAGGGCAATTTTTACATCTCTCAAAAGGTGCCCACCGAGAATAACATAGTTAGCGTCGGTAAAAGTCTATTTACCACCTATCTCTTTCCTTTCGAGGTGGCTTCTGTTATACTTTTAACCGCAATGATCGGAGCCATCATCCTCGGGAGGAAAGAGGAGTGACAATAGAATTAGCTTATATTCTTATAAGCGTTTTTTTGTTCCTTTCGGGTCTTTTTGGTGTTATCATAAGAAAAAATCTTATAACTCTTTTGGTAAGCACAGAGCTTATGTTAAACGGGGTTAATTTAGGTTTTGTTAGTATGGATAGAATAGTGGGTGGAGTGGAAGGGCAGATATTTGCCCTTTTCGTGCTAACTGTGGCAGCGGCAGAGGTGGCAGTTGGTCTTGGTCTTGTGGTAGCCATCTTCAGGCTAAGAGGTTATGAGGGTTCTTCTGAAATCACCCAACTGAGGGATTAGGATGGAAGCAGTCCTTATAGTTTTGCTACCACTGCTGTCTTTCTTAATAGTAGGTTTATTTGGAAGGAAGTTAGGGGATTTACCTTCTGCCATCATCACAGTTCTTGGATCCTTTTTTGCCTTTTTGCTCTCCATACCAGCATCAATAAAAGCTCTCTCTTCTCCATTCTCAGTGTCACTTTATGAGTTTATCTCACTCGGAAACTACACCCTAAGGCTTGGACTTTACTTTGACCCACTGTCCTCTTTAACCGCCTCCCTAGTGTGCTTGATAGCTACGCTGATCTTCATCTACTCCATCGGATACATGCAAAACCTCTTTGGTCAATGGACCTACAAGTTCTACGCATACCTGTCCTTTTTCCTCTTTTCTATGCTCATGATCGTCCTTTCGGACAACCTCCTTGGTATGTTCTTTGGTTGGGAAGGTGTGGGCCTTGCTTCTTATCTTCTTATCGGATACTTCCATCAGCAAAAATACGCTACAAACTCAGCCTTTGAAGCCTTTGTAATGAACAGAATAGGAGACTGGCTTTACCTTTTTGGCATTTTCGCAGTCTTTTATCTGTTTGGCAGTTTAAACCTTCTTGAGATCTTTGAAAAGGTGGATGCGGTGGATCCT